>JBDSBN010000356.1:0-18595 GCA_039921585.1 Ginsengibacter sp.
ATTGTGCTTGTAGGAAATGCACAATTTACTGTAACGGCTAAAGTGGGAGAAAATAATGAGGAAAACTTTGAAGTGGCAAAGAAGATAGCACGGGAAGTTTTGTCGAAATGCAAAGGGTGAAAAACCGGTTTTCTAAAAAAAAAGTGGTCCGGAACCATCTTTTAAATTTAGTTCATATTTAAATAAATAAGGGCTTCGCAAATGAATGTGAAGCCCTTTCTTATTTATAAAATATCATCAGATATTCATCATAAATGTATTGACATGAATAATGGAATCATCTGTGGCATTATACCCTGAGTAGGAGGCTGTATTTAATTTTTCAATTTTTTTATCAATGTCCTCTTTTACTTTGCGTAATGAATCCTTTAGGCGCTCCGTTTCTTTACGTTGGGCATCTTTGACAGAATCCATTGATCGTTGCATTTTATCCAATTGGTTTTGTTGTTCCGTTTTTAAGGAATCAAAATTATGATACCGATATGAGTTTCCTTCTTCTGTGTTCCATTCATCATCATCCGCCTTACTGTTTTTATCATTCGATGATTTTCCACTCAAGGTATATAAACCATCGGATTTCATAATATACTCCACTCCGTATCTGTAATCGTAATCTCTGTCATCCTGGTAATCGTACCAACTTTTGTTTCTGGAAAAACCTCCGATTTGTATGCGGTTTCTATATCTGAATGAGGGATCAATTTTTATTCTATGCCCTACCTGTACATAGATGGTTACCTCTACCTGTTGATTTCTGAATTTATCCGTTTTATTGATTGTAATCGCTTTATCCAATAATAATACTGAGTCCTGTTGAATAATGGAAAACGGGATAATGGCGGCCAGAGTATCTGCATCATGCCGGGTGCTTCCATTTGCTAATTTCATCACCGATACCTGGAAGTTTTCCGTTAAGGATTTTTTTATTCTGAGTTTCACATTCCCTACAAGAACAGTATCTGCTCCCAAACTATAAGTAGAAAAAGGACTTAATTTAAACCAGGAGTTTCTACGGTAAATTTCATTTTGTACAGGCTTTACAAGCAAAAAGGGTACTGCCGGATTTTCAATAGCAACAGGCACTTCATTCATAGAACTGATCGACTTAAAATCGAGTGTTACAGATGAAAGAAGGAGCATCAGGAATACCCAGCCAATGACCCACATTCCGCTAAACGACCAGGCCATAAAATTGTTTTTGCGTTTGATCCGGGCTATCCGTCGAATGATGAGAGTAATGATTCCTATTACGGGCACTGCAACAAAAAAGATTAATGTTCCCCATGCATATACAGATTGCCATCCATCATTCAGCACAAAGTTTTTCAGAGGAAAAATTCCAACTGCCGCTACAGCACCTGTCAGTAATAATATAATGAAAGCAAGTGCAATGCAACCTAAGATAAAGTAAAGAACAATCTTAAATAAAGTGACAATAATATCTCCTGCTTTGCTGCCTGTTCTCATGCTGGCCTGATGAATATCGCTCCCTATCTGAGACCCCTTTTCTGCAGCAAAATGACCTGCCTCAGTGCCCATCTTTCCAACTCTTTCGCCCACATCTTTCATTTCTTTCAAGACGGAATTTTTAATCGAATGAATATCTACTTTCTCTCCTTTCATTTCCAGTTTTTCAGAAATGGTATTCGCTTCAGGGATTACTAACCAAAGAATGATGTAAACAAATAAAGCTCCCCACCCGAAAGAAAAGATGCCAAATGGCCAGCCACCAAATATGGAGAATAAGGGCAACAAAAAGATGATTCTAAATATCCATGGATTCAAATTAAAATAACTTCCTGCCCCACTACATACACCACCCAGAATTTTATCATCCGCATTGCGAAAAAGACGCTTTCTGACTCCGTTTTGTAATCCAATACTTCCCGGTACAAAGATCCAGAGGATCAGGTAAAGAAGAAATCCAAACCCTGTAAAAGCGAATACGACAAACAGTACCCTTACGATCACCGGATCAATATTGAAATAGGCAGCGATTCCACTACATACACCACCCAAAACTTTATTGTTCTCGTCCCGGTAAAGGGTTTTATTCCGATAATTGTTGAAGTTGAAAGAAGATCCTTCATTCATTTTTTCTTTCCTTTCGGATGAAGAACTTTCTGCATCTCCACTTAATTCATTTTCTTCCAAATCTTCCGGCCGGCCAATATTTTTGATGATATCATGTACGTCTTCATCAGTGATACAGGTACTTCCCGCCTTTAAGCGTTGATTAAATAATTCACTGATGCGGCTTTCAATATCATTCACGATCTCGTTGCTGCCTTCTTCATGAGAGAAATACCGGCGAAGACTTTCGATGTATTGTTTCAGCAATTCATAACTACTTTCCTCAATCGGTATAATTGTACCCTGGAAATTTATATTGATAACTTTTTTCATTTTGTAGTTGTATTAGTTGAGATGAATTTTATTTGTTTTCTTTTCCCGTTATGGTATCTACTGCGCCGGCCAGTTGGAGCCAGGTTGTTTCCAGTTCTTTGTAAAACTCTGCTCCTTTTTCAGTCAGGGAAAAGTATTTTCGTGGCGGTCCGGTATTACTTTCTACCCAGCGATAACTTAATAGGTCCGCATTTTTTAATCGGGTTAAGAGAGGGTAAAGGGTTCCCTCCAGAATGTTCAGGTCAGCGGCCCGCATCATATCTATGATATCACTCGGGTAAGCTTCTCCTAACTTTATGATCGATAATATGCAAAACTCCAAAACCCCTTTTCGCATCTGGCTTGCTGTATTTTCAATGTTCATTGGTTGTTTGTTTTTTTATAAAAAGAGAGATATTTTTCTTTTGATATTGTAAAGGTATACATTTTTTGAATACTATGCATTACATACTACCTGTCTTTTTAAGGTAGCAGACTTTTTTCGGTGGTGGGAATTTGTGAAATGCTTTGTGGTACTGCGTTGTGTCCTTTTTGTTTGCGATAAAAATATTTTTCCGATTTTGGTAAACGGTTGCCAGGCTTGATGAATGGAGTGCAGTTTTTCTTTATTTTAATCTTTATGAGGTGGGACAATAATAACCGGGATAAGAAAACTTCCTAATTAAATACTCTTCTTATTTATTTATTTTGAGAATTCGTCTAACCTATGTGTTTGTATAAGTGTAGGTTTGGTGTTTAAGATGGTGTTTAGGTAAGTGCATCTTTCCTTCATAAACTCACTTTGCTATTTTTCGTTGATTCGAAATGCGTAATTTTGCAGTAAATCAAAAGGATCTCATGAAAGATAATAATTATGATTTCGGAATGATCGGTCTGGGGGTAATGGGAAGTAATTTATTACTCAATATGGCAGACAACGGATTTTCTGTAATCGGTTACGATAAAGACATCACAAAAACAGAACTTTTAAAGAAATCTGCATCAAAAGATACCATTGTTGAGGGAGTAAATTCTCTGGAGGAAATGGTTGCGCGGTTAAAGACTCCGCGCAAACTGATGATGTTGGTGCCTGCAGGAAATGCGGTGGAGAGTGTTCTTAACGAATTGAAACCTTTACTTAGTAAAGGTGATATTGTTATTGACGGCTGTAATTCACATTATACGGATACTTTAAGGCGGCTAAATGATTTGAAGAACGAAGGGTTTCATTTTATGGGAATAGGTATTTCCGGAGGCGAAGAAGGCGCTCGTCGCGGACCAAGCATTATGCCGGGTGGAGATATGGAAGCTTATAGTAAAGTAGCTCCTATTTTGGAATCTATTTCAGCAAAAGTACAAGGCGAACCATGTGTTGCATACCTGGGTAAAGGAGCAGCAGGGCATTATGTAAAAATGGTCCACAATGGAATTGAATATGCCATCATGCAATTGCTAAGTGAATGTTATGACATTATGCATCATGGATTAGAGATGTCGAATGAGGAAATGCATCTGGTGTTTAAAGAATGGGATGGAGGGGAAATGAAATCATTTTTAATTGAAATTACTGCGGCCATTTTTGATCAGAAGGATGAAAAGACCGGAAAATATCTGATAGATGTAATTGCAGATAAAGCCGGAGCCAAGGGTACAGGAAAGTGGACTTCTCTCGAAGGATTGAATTTGCCGATGCCAATACCTACAATTGATGCTGCCGTAATGATGCGGAATTTATCTTCTTTAAATGATGAAAGAAAAGCGGCAAATGAATTATATAGAACCACAATAGAAAAGATAGAAATTTCTAAAGAGGAGTTTATACCTCTTTTGCATGATGCATTATATTTCGCCACAATCATCAGCTATGCGCAGGGATTGGCCATGATCACCACTGCTTCGAAAGAATTGGAGATGGATATTCCTGTTGCAAAAGTTGTGGATGTATGGCGCGGAGGATGTATTATTCGTTCTGCTTTATTAGGGATTCTTAAAAACTCCTATCAGGATGAAAGTCTTCCAAACATTTTGCTGGATAGGAATATTGCCGAGTTGTTACAAGACAAATTGCCGGCTATTCAAAAAATAGTCAGCCTTGCCGGCGGGAATAATTATGCGATGGCAGGACTCATGTCTTCCTTAAATTATTTCAATTCCTACAGGCGACAATTTTTACCTACAAATCTCATCCAGGCGCAAAGAGATTTTTTTGGAGCGCATACATATCAACGGATTGATGAAGAAGGATTTTTTCATACAGAGTGGCAGGCAGGATCTGGAAAACCAGTTAAATAGAATTTCATGTTAGACTATAAAAAATTAAACCCGACAATATTATTCATTTTCGGCGGAAGCGGCGATTTGAATTACAGGAAATTAACTCCTGCTCTTTATAATCTTTTTTTGGATAGTGCAATGCCTGATGTGTTTTCAATCGTTGGGATTGCCAGGTCACCCTATTCTGATGTGGAATATAGGAAGCATTTAAAAAAAGGAATTGATGAATTTTCCAGGAAAAAAGATAACAATGGCAAGTGGAAGGAATTTTCTCAGCACATCAGTTATTTGCAAATGGATGTAAGTAATGAAATTCATTACAAAAAGATTGAAGAGATAACTCAAAAAAAGGAGAAAGAACACGGCATTCACTTCAATATTGTATTTTACATGGCTGTGGCACCTCAGCTTGTTCCGGTGATTATAAAGGAATTGGGAAAACTGGACTTCTGTCATGAAACGAAATGTACACGGGTAGTCGTGGAAAAACCTTTCGGACATGATCTTGAAAGTGCCATTTCGATGAACAAGATGCTTTCTGAACATTTTGAGGAAGAACAAATTTATCGCATTGACCATTATTTGGGAAAAGAAACTGTTCAAAATCTTCTTGCCCTACGCTTTGCTAATTCCTTATTCGAACCTATCTGGAATCGGAATTATATTGATCATATTCAAATTACTGCTGCCGAAACAGTGGGGATAGAAGGGAGAGGCGGTTTTTATGAAAATGCAGGTGCATTAAGAGATATGATTCAAAATCATATTTTACAGATATTATGCATGATTGGAATGGAGCCTCCTGTTTCATTTGATTCCAATGAAATCCGAAATAAGAAAGTAGATGTGCTGAATGCCATCAGAAGAATTGGAAAAGATGAAGTGCAGGAATATGCTGCTCGGGGACAATATAGTGAGGGCTGGATGCAAGGCGAAAAGGTTCCGGGATATAGGGAAGAAAAAGATGTGGATCCGAACTCGAATACAGAAACCTTTGCGGCCGTTAAATTCTTTATCGATAATTGGCGATGGGAAGGAGTTCCTATTTATGTACGGACAGGAAAACGCATGCATGAAAAATCTACAGAAGTAACCATTCAGTTTAAGCGGGCACCGGATTTTGCTTTCCCAAAAGAAGCCACAGAAACATGGCGTCCTAACAGGCTTTCAATTGGTATTTCTCCGGAAATGGATATTTGTTTAAGATTTCAGTCTAAACGTCCGGGGCAGGCAATGGTTTTGAATCCTGTGGATATGGTATTTAATTATGAAGATGCCTATAAAGGACAGGAACCTGAAGCCTACGAAACACTTTTGTATGATGTAATGGACGGTGATGCAACTTTATTTATGCGGGCCGATCAGGTAGAAGCTGCCTGGGAAATAGTAATGCCTATCATCGAAGTTTGGGCGGCAAGAAAACCAATGGATTTTCCGAATTATCCGCCGGATGCATGGGGACCGGAAGATGCAGAGGCTCTGATAGCAAGAGATGGAAATAATTGGATCATACAACGCCACGAAAAAAGAAAAATCGACTAAACTAAAATAAGCCATTAATTCATTTAGAAAACTTTCCCGGTAAAGGATTTCTACCAATTAAGCAGGTTATTTATAAAGTTTTCCAAATTTGTTTTAAATTTAAAGTCGGCCTTGTCCGTACTGGAGTATAAATTGCTCTGGTAAACCGGAGATATGCATGAACATTTTTCCTTGTTTAAAAAGGAAATTAAAAGAATATTAAGGGTTCATTATAAAGAAACCATCATTTAAAAAAATGCGCACATGAAATTACATATTTATAAAAACAAAGAAGAATTAAGCGGAGCATTGGCTTCGTGGATGTGTGAAGTAATAGAGAAAACTTTAAAAGAACAAGAGTATTTTACACTCGTACTTTCCGGGGGTTCTACGCCTCAATCCCTTTATGAAGTATTAGCCTCCGAAGCTTATAAAGATAAAATCAACTGGAACCGGGTACAGGTTTTTTGGGGAGATGAAAGAGCGGTACCTTATGCTGATGATCGTAATAATGCAAAAATGGCGCATGAGCTTTTATTAAGTAAAGTTGGTATTCCTTCCAAGAATATTCATATAATCAGAACGGATATTGAACCTAATTTTTCAAGAGATGCCTATCGTAAAATGTTGCATGATTATTTTGATAACACGAAGACCACTTTTGATCTCGTTCTGTTAGGGATGGGAGATGATGGTCATACATTATCTCTGTTTCCTGGGTCACCTATCATCGAAGATGATAAATATTGGGTGCATTCAGTATATAATGAAGAACAGGAAATGTATCGGATTACACTAATGCCTGCATTGGTTAACAAAGCAGCCAGAATTGCTTTTATGGTGGAAGGAGAAAAAAAAGCAACCGTATTTCAACAAGTCTTACAAGGCGAGTATAATCCTTTAGAATTACCGGCACAGATTATAAAACCCGTAAATGGCGAACTTCATTGGTTTGTGGATGAAGCCGCGGCAAAAGAATTGCATTCATTTTAATCAAAAGAATGTCGGAATATTTAAGAAAGGAGTGTTTTAAGGTCTTTAAAACACTCCTTTTTTATGCCTGATTTAAATTAATGATGGATTTTTTCCTGGTTCATCAAAGAATAATTTGGAGAACATTTTATTTTTTTTAAAAAAGAAGTCTCAAACTAACAAGCGAAAAAACTCTGTGTTCTACATGTAGTTTGGGCGATTAAATTCGGGTTATGCTATCCGGATTTTTCGGCTTTTTGGGAGTCGCCTATCATTTTAAGTAAAGTAAAATTCTTAAAATGTTTTGAGAAAAGGATAATTTTACTCTAAAACTTAATAATACATGAATGGGGCATTTACCTGGCTTAATTGAAGATCTGGCTTTAATCCTGATTACAGCGGCTATTACAACTTTATTATTCAGAAGAATAAAACAGCCACTTGTATTGGGTTATATTATTGCCGGTTTTCTGTTAAGTCCGCACCTTTCCTTAACCCCAAACGTTGTAGATACTGCCAACGTTAAAATACTCGCAGAAATCGGAGTGATATTTTTATTGTTTAGCCTTGGACTTGAATTTAGTTTTAAAAAGCTGGTGCGGGTCGGAGGGGCAGCTTCCATAACAGCTTTTGTAGAAATTATTTTCATTACATCGGCCGGGTATTCCCTGGGTAAATGGATGGGATGGTCCGTCATGGATAGCCTTTTTTTAGGAGGGATGCTTGCAAGTTCTTCTACCACTATTATTCTAAAGGCCTTTGATGAACTGGGTGTCAAAACAAAACAATACGCACGCATTGTATTTGGTGTACTTATAGTGGAGGATATTGTGGTGATTTTGTTGATGGTATTGCTTTCTACAGTAGCTGTTACCAAAAATTTCGAAGGTGTAGAAATGCTTTACACCGTAGCGAAACTGTTATTCTTTCTGGCCTTATGGTTTATAGCCGGAATATTTTTAATCCCCACTTTTTTAAAGCGAGCCAAAAAGTTTTTAGATGATGAAACCCTTTTAATTTTATCCATAGGTCTTTGTCTTGGAATGGTTGTAATTGCTACCCAGGTTGGGTTTTCTGCTGAATTGGGTGCATTTATTATGGGATCCATTTTAGCTGAAACAACCAAGGCTGAAAAAATTGAAGGACTTTTAAAACCTGTAAAGGATTTATTTGGTGCTATCTTTTTTGTATCTGTAGGCATGCTGATAGATCCGGAAACCATCATTGAATATCGCTGGCCGGTTCTTTGGGTAACGCTGCTGACTTTGTTTGGAAAATTGTTTAGTACGACTATAGGTGCCTTGTTATCCGGGCAGCCTTTGAAGCAGGCTGTTCAGGTAGGAATGAGCATGGCGCAGATCGGAGAGTTTGCCTTTATAGTTGCTACCCTAGGTCTTACTCTGGGAGTAATCAGTGATTTTCTATTTCCTGTGGCAGTTGGAGCTTCTGTAATAACGACATTTACAACACCATATCTGATCAAATTTTCTCCTAAATTTTACATGTTTATAGAAAGAAATTTACCTCCTCGCTTATTGAAGGGTTTAAATAGATATTCCTCCAGTACACAAAACATTCAGGCAGAAAGTGACTGGAAGAAAGTCATGAAAGCATATATCAATATTGTCGTAACAAATGGGGTTATTTTACTGGCCTTGATGTTATTGACAACTAATTTTCTAATTCCAATACTCAACTCAAATATTGAAAATCCGGTAGCACGGAGTATTGTAGGACTTGCGGTTTCCTTCGCTATAGCAGCACCGTTTTTATGGGCGTTAATGGCGCAAAAACCTCTGAATGCGGCGTACAAGGAATTATGGCTCGACAAGAAATATAGCCGTGGACCACTTTTGGTCATTGAGCTTTCCCGAAGCATCATTGGGATTTTACTAATCGGATTCTGGGTAGATCGCTTATTTTCCGGGAAAGCGGCTATTTTGGTAGCTGTTCCAATCATCATTATTGTTTTGGTCCTTTTCTCAAAAAAAATCCAGGTTTTTTATAATCGAATCGAAAGAAGATTTTTAAGTAATTTAAATGCACGGGAACGTATAGCAGCTCAACAACTGGAGCAACAGAAAATAATTCAAACTCCTTTCAATCCTCAATCAGACTTATCCCCCTGGGATGCGCACATGGTGGATTTGGAAGTGAATCCACTTGCAGAATATATCGGTAAAATGTTGGTGGAATTATCCTGGAGAGAAAAGTACGGCATTAATATCGCCTATATTAAGAGAGGGGATAAACTTATTTATGCTCCCGGTAGAAATAACCGTTTACTGCCTTTTGACCGGGTAGGTATTATTGCTACGGATGATCAGATTAACCGCTTTAAACCTGAATTTGATGCGGCAGAAATGATTGATGTGGAAGAACACGATATCGACGATATAATTCTTCAAAAAATTGTGGTGGATGAACACAATAAATTAAAGGGCTTGAGTATCCGTGACTCCAGAATCCGGGAGCGTACTAACGGACTTGTTGTGGGAATCGAACGCAATGAAGACAGATTGCTTAATCCGGATTCTTCAACATCTTTTGCATGGGGAGATATTGTATGGATTGTGGGGGAACGAAGAAAGATTCAGGAATTAAACCAATAACAAATAAGAAATGAACTCTCTGAAATAATGTATTCGATTTTTGAAGATAAAAATTGATGGGATCTGAGCTGAAAATTTAGCGATTCGCTTTTTCTACTCTGGAAGGCGTGTCTTTACCACTGATGATTGATTTACTGCTGAGGGCAATGGCTTTGATAATCTCCGTCATGTTTGGCAGATCAAGAGTTTTTACTTCATCGCTCTGTCGGTGATAATTTGGTTCTATATCCATTTTTGATGTACTGATAGTATGTGCCGGAACACCTAATGCAGCCAATGTTGCATTATCAGATCTGTAAAAAAGATTCTGTGCAGGGTATGGATCAGGTTCAAATTTAAACGGAGTATGTACCAGATTCGCTTGTAAGATTTGACCAAAATCAGATTTCTCGTAACCGGTTATAAAAGCACTGTTTTTACCCCACTTACTGTCTGTGCCAATCATTTCTAAATTAAACATAGCTACCACTTTATCGGGGTCAATACTTTTCGAAAAATATTGAGAACCAAACCCGCCAATTTCTTCCGCTGTAAAAGCCACAAAGATTAATGAGCGTTCATTGTCGTTCAATTTGCTGAAATAATTAGCTAGCAACAGCACAGCAGTTGTGCCGGAGGCATTGTCATTGGCACCATTATAAATAGAGTCTCCTGTAGCATCGGGTTTCCGGATTCCTAAATGATCATAATGCGCAGAGAAAATAACATATTCATCCTTGAGGCTTTTGCCAGGTATAATACCTACGACATTGGCCAGGTAATCCTGATGGATTTTATTTTTTATCCTGAAACTGTAATTTTTCGGAATTGCATTGGCAAGAACAAATACAATTGGCGCGTTCGTTTCAGCGCTTTCTCGTTTGAGGCGACTAAGCCGTGAAAAGTTTTTTTCATGGGAAGTATGAACCCAAACGATATATTTTTTATTCTCGCCTAAAAGCTTCATCGCTTCAGCAAATAAACTGGAGGAACCATCAATAGATACGGATGAATACCCGGAATTCTGATCTATTTCTAACAGGGAATCGACACTTACAGCTAATATTTTATCTGCAGAAATTTCTTTACCATCTGCTTTGCCGGTTGAGGACAGGATAGATCTTGTTCTATAAAATGATTGCTTATAGTCGCTTAGTTCGCCAAGATACTTTAGGTTGTCTTTTTTGAATGATGCAGCAATAAAATCCGCTGCCCGATCAATTGAGGGCGTGAATGTTTTGCGCCCTTCCATTTCATCCGAAGCCAACACGCTTACGATTCTTTCAACTTCTGAAACATTGATTACATCATGGATGTTTTGAGCAATCAGGCTTTTTCCTGTAAAGCATAAAAGAAGTAGTACAGCGAATAGTTTCATACAAATAATTAGTTCGCAATTGGAATGTTTTTTCTAAAAAGTTCCAGCCGCCAGATTTGAAGGGCCTTCCGATTTAAACTTTTTTAAAGCTTTTATTTCCGATAGAATATCAGCAGCAGTTACGTCAGAGGCAAAGGTTTCAAAAAATGATTCCAAAGAAATGATTTCATCGTGTTCACTATCCGGAGAATCTTCTTTTAAGGATTGAACAAGTCTTTCAATTAAATCGATCTTGCTTTCTTTACTTAATTTTTTTAAAAAACCATAATAATAATCCGCCAAATTAACGTTTGAAGAAGTTGTTTTCATGATTAATTATAAGTGTTATTTAATGGGTTGGATATAAAGAAATTAATTTCTAAAAATGCTAATCTACAATAAGAAGTTTGAAATTAAAAGCTTCCTTACTTACTTTAAGGAAACAATAAATTACAAGCTCATCATTTCTTTAAACTTAACGGCTTGTCTTCTGCTAACTTCAATTTTTTCGCCTCCATATAAGTCAAGAAGGAGGCCTCCGTTGAAATATGGCTCAATTTTTTCGATCATTCTCAGGTTAATAATATGTTTTCGATTGGCCCTGAAAAATACCTTTTCATCGAGTCTTTCTTCCAGTGCATTTAAGGATTTTAGAATTAGCGGTTTATTGGTTCCAAAAAATACTTTGGCATAATTGCCTACACTTTCAAATAAGCGCACATCAGAAAGTTTTACAAACCAGCAGCGCTCTCCATCTTTCACAAATACCTGATCATTTTCACTTAATATTCCTCTGTTGTTATAGGTGAGTGATTCCTCTTCCTCCTTCTGACGCACTTTGAGAAGTGCATCTGCCAGGCGGCTTGGTTCCACAGGTTTCATTAAATAATCAAGGGCATTTACCTCAAACGCTTTTAAAGCATATTCATCATATGCTGTTACGAAAATCACGTGGGGTGCTTTTTCTAATTCAGTCAGCATATCAAAACCTGTTTTACCCGGCATTTGAATGTCCAGAAAAATCAGGTCGGGATTTAAAGATTCAATTTTTTCCAGACCTTCTTCCGCATTGGCTGCTTCCCCAATTACATCCACGTCAGGAAATTCCTGTAACAACCTCTTTAGTTCGCTACGGGCAAGGCGTTCATCATCTATTATTACAACTTTAGGCATTTAAATATTGTTTATAAGGTCATTTAAATAATACAATCCGGCAATTTAAGTATTAATAGGCATTTGAATTTTAGCCTCAACTAAATTCTCTTTAATTTCTGAAATGACAAAATCAGCATTTTTTCCATAAAGGATTTTTAATCGGTCGCGGGTACTTTTAAACCCAAATCCATCTTCAGCGCTTTCATCTAAGGTGCCCGTATTTTGCACAATTAGTTCAAAATAATCATCCTTATATCTGGAAGTGATTTTAACTATTCCTCCATTAATTTGCCGGCTGATTCCATGCTTTATTGCATTCTCCGCCAGGGTTTGCAACATCATGGGAGGCACAAGCTGATCTAAAGTGTCATCTTCTATTTCCAGCACGACCTTCAATCTTTCCTCAAAACGCATTTGCTCCAATGCTAAATAATCCCGTACGATGTTCATTTCTTTTAGAAGAGTCACTGTTTCCATTTTTTCTATTTGAAGACTACTTCTAAGGATATTGGAAAGTTCTGTGATAGCAGTACGGGCCCGTTGAGGATTTTCGTCTACCAATGCCCGGATACTATTTAAAGAGTTAAATATAAAATGTGGATTAATATGCGATTTTATTGTTTGAAGCTCGAGTTCCTTTACTGTTTTTTCCAGGGATAATTTATCGACCTCATCTTTCTGATTTCGGACGAGATAATGCCAAA
Source organism: Ginsengibacter sp. (assembly GCA_039921585.1). Taxonomy (GTDB): domain Bacteria; phylum Bacteroidota; class Bacteroidia; order Chitinophagales; family Chitinophagaceae; genus Ginsengibacter. The sequence goes on from JBDSBN010000356.1 coordinate 12,960, forward strand.
CCATGTAAATAAGCAACCATAAAGCAATCAGTATAAAATTGAAAATGATATCCCACCAGAACCGGCCTTTTCTTTGTTCTTCATACTGCCATTTACCATCTATATCCCGGTACCAGCCTGTGTTTCGTTTAATCCTTTCTTTTATCAGGTAATGTGCTGAGTCACTTGGATTGTCTTTGTCAGCAAGATAATAAGTTGTTCCCTTTACATTCCGGCTTTCTTCTCGTGCTATTGCGACCTTTTTGTTTTCTCTTTTCTCATACTGAACCATGGAGTAATTTGTGGCTCTTGCTGTAGTTCTGGCCCCGTAATAAGTAAGCAAGCCCGTCATAAGCACGCTAATGATGAAAAGGACAATCACCCGCTGGATAGAGAAATTTATCCAACCAATTTTTTTAAGGACCAACCGTAAAAGGTGGGTAGCAATTATGTACCACAAGAATTGGAAAATTAAAGAGCCAAAAAAGATATACTTTCTTTCATCATTCTTTAAGTAATATTCATTTGCAAATAAATAGACAAAGAAGAGATTGAGTGAACTCCAACCTCCCCAGCCAAGAATCTGACATACCCAATATCTGACGGTTTTCTTTTGCATAGTACAAATTTAAACGGTCTTACCGGCTTTAAATTGCAGATTTGACTAATGGTTATTTGTAATAGGTGAAAGGCTGTGCGTGGAACCATACGGCAGATGGATCTAATTCAACATTCCAAATATTTCATTTTATAAATAAAATTTTTGCTGATAAGACCAAAAATGATTTTGCAGATGATGAATTCATTCATTAAAAAATCATTTGAGAAATAGACTTTCTTTCTTCTAAAATCATTACTTAGTTTTACATGGTTGAAAATAAACTATGTCCAATAACAATTTGAATACAAAAAAGAAGGATTATCCCCGGCTGATAAGGAATTTGAAAATAATATCAGACCATCTATTATAGAAGAATTCAGCGGTCAGGGACAGATTATAGAAAATCTCCGCATTTTTATCAAAGCTGCTAAATTAAGAAATGAAGCATTGGATCATATTCTTTTCAATGGTCCTCCGGGATTGGGGAAAACCACTTTGAGCAGAATCGTCGCAAATGAATTGGGAGTGAATATCAAAGAAACCAGCGGTCCGGTTATTGAAAAAGCTGGTGACCTTGCCGGATTATTAACAAACCTGGAAGAAAATGATGTGCTTTTTATTGATGAAATTCATCGTTTGAGCAATGTGGTTGAAGAGTATTTGTATGCAGCAATGGAGGATTACAGAATTGATATTATGATTGACACGGGACCCAATGCCCGTAGTGTACAAATTAATTTAAATCCATTTACACTTATTGGCGCCACTACCAGAAGCGGATTGCTTACATCTCCTTTACTTTCCAGATTTGGAATCAAATCCAGGCTGGAATATTACGATACGGTTACACTTCAAAAGATTATCATTCGCTCGTGTGATATTTTAAAAACAAAGATTACTTCCGATGCTGCCACAGAAATAGCAGGCCGTAGCCGCGGTACACCCAGAATTGCTAACGGGTTATTGAGAAGGGTGCGTGATTTTGCACAAGTGTTAAGCAATGGAGTGATCGATTTAAAAATTACGCAGCATGCTTTGAAAGCATTGAATGTGGATGAATATGGGCTTGACGAAATGGATAATCGTATCCTCAGCGCAATCATAGATAAGTTTAAAGGCGGACCAGTTGGTATCACCACTATTGCCACGGCAGTAGGCGAAGAAACCGGCACTTTGGAAGAAGTGTACGAACATTTTTTAATCCAGCAAGGGTTTCTCATGCGCACGCCCCGGGGAAGAGAGGCTACTCTGAAAGCTTATGATCATTTAAAAAGAAAACCACATCAGCGATTTGACGGTCCCGATCTCTTCAATGTTTAAATGTTGCGGGTAAACTGTGTTTGTTAGAGTGTGGAAGAATACTTTCCTTGAGTAATTTGCTTTCGGATTAATTTCCTTTCAACAAAAAAATTGCCGGACGTTTGTGCAAATCAGGAATGTTTTTTTTCCACTCTGAAATGGTTTTAGTAATAATAAACTCCTGTTTTGAAGTGATATCCGCCGCAATACAAAGCTTTGTAGAGTCTTTGCAATGTTGCAATATGGTTTCAATTATTTTATTATTTCTAAAAGGAGTTTCTATGAAAATTTGAGTGCAATTTTCTGTAATTGATCGTTCCTCCAGCTTCTTTAATTTTTTTATTCTGTCAGAATGATCAATCGGAAGATATCCATTAAAAGAGAATTGCTGACCATTCAATCCACTCGCCATTAATGCTAAAAGAATGGAGCTCGGTCCTACCAACGGTTTAACGGGCACATTCATTTGTTGTGCAATATTTACCAATATCTGCCCGGGATCAGCTACTCCGGGACAAACCGATTCACTGATGATTGCTATGTTCTTTTCTTCTTTAATTTTTCTTTTAAAATGATTGATTTGTTCTTCTTCAGCTTTGCCAATCGTAAACCATTCAAAGTCATCTATGACAATACTTCGATCCATGGATTTTAAAAACCTGCGGGCGGTTCGTTCGTTTTCCGCAAAAATAACCGCACAGTTTTTAACTGCTTCCAAAATGTAAAGAGGGATGGTTTCTTCTGTTTCCGGTGCCAAAAAAGAAGGTATAAGGTAAATCATAGAAAAAGTTAAAGAGAAAGTTGTTGTTTATTATGATAATCCTGCATGCTCAGGGTAGCTGCTATGACCGCATAACCGGGAGCAAAAATCCAACCTATTACAGGTAAGGCATGCATTAAATAAAAGACCATCCCGTTGCCAATGGATAATCCTTTGTGATGGTTAATAAATTCGATGCTTTTTGCCGCAGACATTCCCTTACGTTCATTATTATAATCCAGCATAGAAAAACCAAAGTAATAAAACTCTATAAAGAGGGCCAGTAAAGGACTGATCCAGCCCACGACAGGAATCAGCGCAAGAATTAAAATAGACATTGTATAGACCGTTTGCCAAAGCGTATTGCGTAAGGCAATACGAATGCCCCGGCCAATATCCTTTATAAACTGGATGAAAGAAAAGGGGTAATCTTTTTTTAAAATGATGGATTCTGTTTTTTCACTCAGATAGGCAAACAGCGGTGAGCCAATGATTAGAAAGAGATATTTAAACCAGGAGAAATAAAAGATCAACAGCACAAATTGCAAAATTAATTGCCCAAAAATGAATAAGAAATTTAACCAGATGGCATTTTCTTTTTGCAACCAGGCTTTAATCCCGGCTTTTGAAAGAACAAATTCTATCATAATTCCTGCTGATTGCCAGAAAAAATAAATCCCGGTAACAAAGAGAACGGAATAAATCACCCCAGGCAATAATATCCATTTCCAAAGTTTATTTTTTACAACAAACCGGTGCGCTTTGTAATAAGATTGTATGGCTTTTATAATTTCTTCCAGCAAGAAATAAGCGATTTAAATTATGAGGAAACAATTCAAACAAATATAAAGTTACTTTACGGGACATAGGAAATATTTAATTTCCTGACCATTCATTGCATTATTTACCCGTTCTTCAATATGAAACCAAGCCTCAGTTTTTACGGCCAATAGCAAATCATTATGATGAATATATTTGTATCAGGATGAAAAAACTTCCCTTGTCATTTTATATCGAAAAAGATGTAATAGCAATAGCCCGGCTATTATTAGGGAAAATCGTTTACACCAATTTTGATGGATTAACAACCTCCGGAAGAATTGTAGAAACAGAAGCTTATGTGGGTACGACTGATCAGGCTTCTCATGCTTTTGGAGGAAGGCGTACTTTAAGAAATGAACATATGTATCATGGCCCGGGAACAGCCTATATCTATGTTTGTTATGGCGTTCATCAAATGTTGAATATTGTTACAAATGAGGAAGGTGTACCTGATGCGGTTTTAATTCGGGGCATCGAACCATTGAAGGGTATAGATATTATGTCGAAAAGAACAGGTAAGAAACCGCAGGATGTAACGATCACCCGTGGTCCGGGAAATCTTGGAAAAGCATTCGGAATTCATAAAAACTATTCAGGCGAATTATTATCTGGGGAAGTAATTTATTTAATAGATGATGGATATATTCTTCCGGATAAAATGATCGGAGTCAGCAGCCGAATAGGAGTGGAGAGTGCCGGAGCGGATGCATTATTGCCCTATCGTTTTTATATCAAAGGCAATAAATATGTTAGTGGGAAAAATAAATAGATACCTGTTTCAGATTCCTTTTAGTACGTTAATTATCCACTTATCTCCAATAACTCTTTCGGGCATTTAAGGAAATTCACCGTACATAGTGTAAATTCGCAATCTTAAATAAAAATTTAAATAAAAAATTATGAGCACAGTAAAAGTTGCGATCAATGGTTTTGGCAGAATTGGCCGTTTGATTTTCAGGCAGATATACAACATGGAAGGTATTGATATCGTTGCTGTTAATGATTTAACAAGTCCGGAGCAATTAGCCCATCTTTTGAAGTACGACAGTGCACAAGGCAGATTTGATGTAGATATAAAAAGTGGAGAAGACTCTATTACAGTAAATGGAGAGGAAGTTAAAATTTACGCTCAAAGGGATCCGGCTCAGATTCCATGGGGAAAACACGAAGTGGATGTAGTGATCGAGAGTACTGGATTTTTTGCAGATAAAGAAAAGGCTCAGGCACATATTACTGCCGGAGCAAAAAGAGTCGTGATTTCTGCACCTGCAACAGGAGGTGTAAAAACAGTTGTTTTTAACGTAAACCACGAAATACTTGATGGAAGTGAAACAATCATTTCGTGTGCATCATGTACCACCAATTGCCTTGCTCCAATGGCAAAAGTATTAAACGATTCTTTTGGAATTGCGACAGGATTTATGACGACAATTCATGCCTATACAAACGATCAGAACACCCTTGATTCTCCGCATCCAAAAGCAGATTTGCGCAGAGCTCGCGCTGCTGCTGCGAATATAGTTCCGAACAGTACAGGTGCTGCAAAAGCGATTGGTTTGGTATTACCGGAACTTAACGGAAAACTTGATGGAAGTGCACAAAGGGTTCCTGTAATCACAGGGTCACTTACAGAATTAACATGCGTTCTTGAAAAGAAAACATCCGTTGAGGAAGTGAATGCTGCTATGAAAGCCGCTGCTGATGAAAGTTTTGGTTACAATGAAGATGAAATCGTGAGTACAGATATTATTGGAATCAAGTATGGTTCTTTGTTTGATGCCACTCAAACTAGAGTAATGACTGTTGGAGAAAACCAACTGGTAAAAACGGTTTCCTGGTATGATAATGAAATGAGTTACGTATCTCAATTAGTGAGAACTGTAAAATATTTTGGCGGTTTGATGAATAAATAATCAAAATTTAATTAGACGATCATCAGCCTAATCAACATTAAATAAAAAAATCCTTCTGAAATTATTCGGAAGGATTTTTTTTATATGTATTTTTTGAAATAACCACCCTCACATAATTTTTTCCCAAAAAAATTCAGGTAATCAAAATGCAAGTGAATGTATTACTCTTGAATTATTTCTTTTTAAGACTTGAGAGAAATTGTTCCAAAGCAGCAACCATGCTGGGCGTTTCTGGCTGTGGTGCGATAATATCCGGATGAAA
>JBDSBN010000357.1:0-2521 GCA_039921585.1 Ginsengibacter sp.
TTAGACATTGTTGTATTTGGCAATGATGCGTGGCCTGTAGAAATAAAAGATCTTCCCTATTTGCAGGTAGGACCTTATCATACGAATACAGTCGCCGGACTAAATCTTGCAATGGACTTGCTAAGAAGAAGAAAGAATCCGAACAAACAAATTTTTATGATCACGGACGGGAAACCTACGTGCTTAAAAATAGGCGGACGATATTATAAAAACAGTTTTGGGGTAGACAGGAGAATTCTGAACCGCTGTATGAATCTGGCTGCCCAATGTAAAAAATTGAAAATTCCAATCACTACATTTATGATCGCCAGCGATCCATATTTGCAACGATTTGTAACAGAATTTACAGAGACAAATAATGGCAAAGCCTACTTTGCTTCTTTGGATAAATTAGGAGCATTTATTTTTAAAGATTTTGAATCAGGAAAAAGAAAAACAGTTTATTGATTGATAACAGAAGAAAAAGTGGCAATTAGATGTCATTAATTTGATTACTTTGAAAATCAAAAAAAATTCTATCAGTTTTTGACTTTACCATAAACCCACATTTTACAAGGAAATATTAAATGGATATACTAAAAATAACAACCCTCGGAGAACTAAAAAACAGTAAGTATAAATACAGGTCAGTTAAAGAAGAACTGCGGGAAAATCTGATTAAGAAAATCTCTAAAAAAGAACTCACATTTCCCGGCATCATCGGCTATGAAGATTCCGTCATTCCGGAAACAGAAAGAGCTCTTTTATCGCGCCATAACATTCTCTTTCTGGGCCTTCGCGGACAAGCGAAAACGCGCATGGCCAGGCAAATGATCAATCTGCTTGATGAATTAATTCCCATCATTGAAGGAAGTGAAGTGAATGACAACCCGTTTGCCCCTTTAAGCAAATATGGAAGAGATCTTATTGAAGAAAAAGGAGACGAAACTCCTATTGCCTGGGTGCATAGAAGTAGCAGATATGGAGAAAAACTGGCCACTCCGGATGTGAGTGTTGCTGATTTAATTGGCGATATCGATCCGATTAAAGCAGCGAATCTAAAACTAAGTTATGCCGATGAAAGAGTGATTCATTATGGAATTATTCCGAGGAGCAATCGGGGAATTTTTGTGATCAATGAATTACCCGATTTGCAGGCACGCATTCAGGTTTCATTGTTTAATATTTTAGAAGAAGGTGATTTGCAAATACGAGGTTTTAAATTACGATTACCTCTGGATATGCTCTTTGTATTCACTGCCAATCCGGAAGATTATACGAACAGAGGCGCTATTGTTACACCATTAAAAGATCGGATAGAAAGTCAGATTTTGACTCACTACCCTACCTCTATAGAAAACTCATTAATTATTACAGAGCAGGAATCAAAAGTGCACACCAATCAATTAAAGAAGATCAAGGTGAGTGATATGGTTAAGCGATTGATTGAGCAAGTTTCTTTTGAGGCACGCAACAGTGAATATGTGGATAGAAAGAGTGGTGTATCAGCGAGGCTCACCATTGCTTCATTTGAAAACGCAGTAAGTGCAGCAGAGCGCAGAATGATTATTAATAAGGAGAAAGACACTCAGGTATGGATCAGTGATTTAACAGGAATTATACCTTCCATTACAGGAAAAATAGAACTGGTATATGAGGGTGAGCAGGAAGGTCCTTTTCAGGTAGCATATAATCTTCTTGAAAAATCTATCCGCACCCAGTTTATAAAATATTTCCCGGACCCTGAATTGTTCAAACGCAAAAGAGGGAAAGATCCCGGAGTGGAAGAAAATCCATATAGACCAATCATCAGATGGTTCGACGCAGGGAATCATTTAAATATTTTTCTGGATATGCAGGATGAAGATAAAATTCAACTCTTGTATAAAGTAGATGGATTATATGGATTGGTAAAAAAGCAGTTCCCAAATTTAAACAGTGCAGAGAATGCGTTGCTCATGGAGTTTGTGTTGCACGGCCTGAGTACATATTCTTTAATCAGCAAAAAAACGGTGGAAGGAAAAATTGAATTTAAGGATCTCATGGGAAGTATGCTTAACCTAAATACGCAATCTTTCAGCGAAGAAGATTTTAACGAGGATGATTTTAACTAATGTCAACATATAGACCCAGTCTATAAAAGCGAACTATTTTAATATAAAAACACCCTATTCTTTCCCTTAGAATGGGGTGTTTTTGTTATTTATAGATTTTCTGCTTCATGCAGATTACTAAAGTTTGCGCACACAATAATCAATTTAGAAAACTCATTAAATAAGCAGATTAACGAGTACATTTTCAAACACCCTGCACCGTTAATTAAACTATATTTACTTCCCTTTCCAGTTCAACCCCAAAACGCTCTTTCACTGAAATAATAATTTCAGAACTCAGATCAAAAATTTCTTTTCCTGAAGCATTTCCATAATTGATAAGTACCAGAGCTTGTTTATCATAGCAACCTGCATCTCCCTTTCTATACCCTTTCCACCCACATTGTTCTATAAGCCAGGCAGCAGGAATTTTTATTGAATCATCACCA
>JBDSBN010000358.1:0-6106 GCA_039921585.1 Ginsengibacter sp.
TTTGAAAAAGCAAAAGTTGAAATTGAAGGTGATGATTTCAGAGAAGGATTAAGCGCCATTATTTCAGTAAAGGTGCCGGAGCCACAATTTGAAGGACAAACTAAAACCAAATTAGGGAATAATGAGGTTATGGGAATTGTAGATTCAACTTTAAGTAAGGTTTTATCTGCATTCCTTGAAGAGAATCCTAAAGAAGCGAAGATTATTATTCAAAAAGTGATATTGGCTGCACAGGCCAGGGCAGCTGCGAAAAAGGCCCGGGAAATGATTCAACGCAAAAGTGTTCTAAGCGGTGGTGGTTTACCAGGTAAATTGGCAGATTGCAGTGATAAAGATCCATACAATTGTGAGTTGTTCCTTGTGGAAGGGGACTCGGCTGGAGGTACAGCCAAACAAGGAAGAGATAGAAGTTACCAGGCTATTCTACCCTTAAGAGGTAAAATTCTTAACGTGGAAAAAGCAATGGAGCATAAGATATATGATAACGAGGAAATCAGGAATATTTTTACAGCACTTGGAGTGAAAATTGGAACTCCAGAAGATCCAAAAGCGCTTGATTTGTCTAAATTACGTTATCATAAATTGATTATTATGACGGATGCCGATGTGGATGGAAGTCATATTGCTACCTTGATCTTGACATTTGTATATAGATATATGAAAGAATTGGTAGAGCAAGGCTTTGTTTATATTGCTCAGCCTCCCCTATATCAATTGAAAAGAGGAAAGGATCATACCTATGCATGGAATGATGAAGAAAGAAAACTGTGGATACAGAAAGTAGCAGCAGGTAATGAAAGTGCAGTAAGCATTCAGCGGTATAAAGGTTTGGGTGAGATGAACATTGAGCAATTATGGGAAACGACCATGAACCCGGAAACGCGCACACTCAAGCAGGTAACCATAGAGAATGCCGTAAAAGCGGATGAGGTGTTTAGTATGCTTATGGGCGATGAGGTTCCTCCAAGAAGAGAGTTTATAGAATCGCATGCGAAGTATGCGAAACTGGATGTATAAGAGTAATTATCAATAAATCTACATATAAAAGGGAGCCATTTCAAAAATGAAATGGCTCCCTTTTATTTTAGTAATGTATCATTGTGAAATAATTACTAACTGAAAAGCTTTATTATGAAAACCTTCTTTTTTGGATTTGCTTTCCTGTTCGTTTTGAAGGCTGGTGCTCAGGTGGACTATCCTGTTTTTAAACAAAAACAAATGATAAGCCCTGAGGATAGCAGCAAACTGTCTTTGAATATATATAACCTGAATTACCTTCACGACACGGAATATTTTACGGACATTCCCCTGAGTGGTACGCTTTTCGGATACCAGCTACTTCCTGAATTACAGTATCAGCCTACTTCGCGATTTATCATAAAAGCCGGGGTATATGCTCAGAAGGAATTCGGAAGAAGTGAATACACCTCGTTAATACCTACATTTTCTGTAAAATACCAAGCGAAAGAATCATCCTATATACTAGGAAATCTGGAAGGCAATATTAATCATCAGTTTATAGATCCTATTTATGACGATAAACTCCTAATCAAGGAAAAGCTGGAAAATGGATTTCAATTTTTGGTAAATACAAAACCATATAATCATGATTTTTATATCAATTGGCGAAGAGCGATCCATCTTGGCGATCCTTTTAAAGAAGAATTTGATGTGGGGTATTCAGCCAGTTTGAACCTTATAGATAAGGAAAATTTTAAAGTGAAATTTCCTTTGCAAATGCTCTATTCTCATAAAGGAGGACAGATCGATTCTACCAATGAGCCTTTAACTTCCTTAGTGAATAATGCAGTTGGTATTTCAATGAATTACAATTTTGGGAAAGGCTTTTTTACGGATGTTATCTTCGATAATTATTATGTGAATTACAAGGACATTTCAGGACATAAAAGGCAACTGTTTAATCAGGGGAATGCCTATTTATCGCATTTGTTATTAAAATTTAAATATTTTGATATCGATTTAAGGTACTGGAATGGGAATAGTTTTATTAATCCCCGGGGAAATTCATTGTTTAGTTCAGTGAGTGAAAAATACCCTGGACTAACCGAAAAAAACCGGGAGTTATTAATAACAAGTTTAATTTATAATACACAGATCTTTAATGGAGCAGACTTTAATTTCCGCATGAGTCCTTATTATGATTTTTATGCAAAAAGAATGGAATATTCATTCGAATTATACTTCTCTTACCGAATTAATATCTTGTTGGGGAAATTAAATAATTCCTATAAAGCCAAACAAAAATGACCTACATGAAAATAATATGGCTATAATTACATTTAATAGCTAAATTTGATATTATAGTCAATTCAAATTGACTGCTAATTTTTACAATTAATAACCAATAAAACAAATTAAAATGGCGAAGAAGTTAACAGCGTACTGCATGAAAACAAAAGAAAAAAATGTTCCTATGGAAGATGCAGTAATTACCAAAACCTCCCGTGGTGGATATATGGCCCAAGGCAACGATGGCAAGGGAAATAAAATGACTACTATGCTTAGCGAAGCAAATGCTTTACAGGCAGTAAAAGACGGAGTTGCGAAAAAAGGATGGGATTAATTCCACTTTTTAAAAATTATTAGGGCGATACTTTTTTAAGTATCGCTTTTTTTATGTTCCGTTGTAATGTGTTACTCTTGATTCCTTGAAATTGTCATGTTTGTACGATGATTGACTCTATATCGTATTTATATTGAATGTGTTCTTAATGTTTGGAGGCTTTAATTAAGAATTTCGCCACTTTTTTCTGTCGGAATTTTTTCTTCCTCTATAATTTTATTCCATCCTCCCAAAATATTTCTAAGATTATGGTATCCCTGTCTTTTTAGAAGGGAAGCGGCTGTGACACTTTTATAGCCTGTGGAGCTATGTATATAAATATTTTGATCTTCTTCCAGGCTGGCAATTTGAGCAAGATCTTGTAAATCTCTCAGAGGAATATTGGTCGATTCTTTTACATGCCCTTCCACAAATTCTTGTTGGGTACGCACGTCAAGAACTAGTAAATTCTCGTCGAATGGCATATCCATCGCTAATTCATCGGCTTCAATATCAATAATTAAATCAATGCTCTCACCGGATTTATTCCATTGATCAAATCCTCCTTTTAAATATCCCTGTACATTTTCAAAACCAACCCGTGCAAGTCGGGTAACAGATTCGACTTCTTTTTTTACATCGGTAATTAAAAGGATAGGTTGGTCATAAGGGAGTATTTCACCTGCGGTTTCTTCAAATCTTCCTTGTAAGTTTATCGAAATTGAGCCTGGAATAAATCCTTGAGTAAATGATGCAGACTCTCTCGTATCAAGAACGAGGAAATTTTCTTTTATCTTTTTCTTAAACTCTGTTATGGACAAAGATTTTAATCCATCTTCCAAAATATTTTCCATCATAGTATATCCTTCCTTATTCAATTTTGAAATTTTATTGAAGTAGGCGGGCACTTCTTTTATTTTTCTCGTATGTGTAATTATAAATTCTTCTAAAGTGCCAGGTTGAAACAGCGGATTCTCCTTTTTATGTATCCCCAAATTGGTAAACTTTTCTCCACCTTCCTTTGAATGTGACGAATACACGATTACGTCATCCGGTAATGGAAGAAGTTTATTCTGAATAGAATGATATAGAAGGGCGGCCATTTCCTTTTCCGTGAGATTGGAATTGCCTGGAGCAGAAGTACTAATATCATCTGTACTAATTCCTGTAAAAATGCAATACGGATGATTTTTCTCATCCCGGATAAGATAGCAAGTTGATTCCAGTGTATGCCCTGGCGTATGAATAGCCTCAATAGTAATATTTCCTAATTTGAAAATTTCTCCATCTTTAGCTATATGTGATCGAAACTTTACATCAGACATAGGGCCAAAAACTATGGGCGCATCGGTTTTTCTGCTTAATTCCACATGACCGCTCACAAATGTGAAATGAATCTTAGTTTCGAAAATATATTTTAATTGGGCATTGTGCTTACTGGCCAATTCCAGATATACATTTATATCTCTAACAGGATCAATAATGACTGCTTCGCCATTACTTTCAATAAAATAGGCTGCCTCATTGAGGCAGCCGTTATAGATTTGTTCAATGTACATGTAAATACTTTGAGTGTTGCAATTCAGTAGGCCTAAATAAAGCACTCTGATTCAGGTAAATTATCCTACCAGATTTTTTACAAAAAGATTAATATCAGCAATACGTGCTTCATTAATCGCATAAAAAATAAATTTACCCTCGCGAACAGTTGATACAATTTCGGCTTTTCTTAAAATGGCCAAATGTTGAGATGCAACTGATTGCTCCAAACGAAGTTTTACATACAGTTCAGTAACAGTGATTCTTTTATGGTCAAAAATAGTTTTAAGAATTTGCTGTCTTAACTTATGGTTAAGTGCTCTTAAAACCAGTGCCGCCTTTTTAATTCGGATGTAATCACTTTCTTGTAAAGGAAAATCTGAACTGGTGGTTGGGTTGGTGTGGTGTGTTGTTTCTGTCATCAATTAGTGTTTTAAAAAATAGATAATGGTGTTAATCTCAAGAGTTTTCAATTTGCAAATATACGCAGGAGAAACTAATATGCAAAATAAAAAAATATTAAAAATATTATAAAATTCTTTTCTTAGTTGTTGATATGAATTCTTTTAAGTAGTCAGGTACAGAATAAGCTAAATCGGAGAAATCAGATGAAATGAATTTTTTATAACTTAATTTGCTCAATGATTCTGAAATTGTATCTGATTCAAGAAATGCATAATTTGGTCTTTCCTGAATAATCTCCTTAAATTTTGCACTTCCATCACCAAAAAAGATAATGTTATTCATCTTTGCAAATTCTTCCATAAAATTGGAATCTACTATAACGGCATGCGGATTAATGAGTTTATTCAGTTCGTAATCAAAAAGAGACGTATAGACTTCCATTCTTCTCGCATCGATCATCGGGCAATAAAGACTTAATGAATCATTTGTCTTTTCAATGGCAGAAACGGTCAGCACTTCTAAAGTACTTAAAGTAATTAGAGGGATTTTAAGTGCATAACACAGACCTTTTGCTGCCGATAGGCCCACACGTATGCCTGTATACGATCCTGGACCATGGGTAACGCCTATAGCACTTAAGTCAGCCGGGCGCATGTTGTTTTCTTTTAATAATGCATCGGCTGCAACATGTAAAAATTTTGCATGATCCTTAAATTCTGTATTTATTTTAGTGTCTAAAACAGAATCTTTCAAGGATAAATTAATGATGGCTGTTTCTCCGGTGGTGTGAATATTTAAAAGATACTGGTTATTCATATGTTCTATTCAGGTTTTGTTGTATATGGGTGCTGTAGACATTATATAAGCAAAATTCAAATTTTATCATAGGTAGTTGATTATGAACTAGCTAATATTAATTTTTCCATCTTTATTAAAAGAAGGCGTACAGCGAATATCAGATTGTGAAAGGGTATTCAATAAGTCATATACTTTGTCTATTCCAATTTTTTCCGCCCATTCGAAAGGACCATAAGGATAATTTGTGCCCAGTTTCATAGCCAGGTCAATTTCCTTTTTTGTGCTGACACCTTCTTTTAAAGCAAAAAATGCTTCATTAATGATCATGCTTATGACCCTGCCGGAAATGAGTCCCGGTTCATCTTTGACCTTAATAATATCCCATTGTAATTTTTTGAAAATTGCCGGAATTACTTCATTTTCATTATGAGCAATCTCCCATACAGTTCTTTGCAAAAATCCCGGCCAGGCATTTATACGGGCCACATTTGTTGGCAAGGAGTCATTTGCCAGGTTTTTTGTGACTGAATGTATCACGACCGGTTTGTTTTTAAACCCGGTAAGATCCATTATCTCATTATCATCATGGAGTAAAAAAAAGGCATCATGATTTTCCGTTTCTTCCAGGGTAGGTGAATTCCGGGAAAAAAATAAAGTCATTGTGTCCGGATAAGATTTTTGACGTATTTCCTTTTCCTGCTCCTCGTTGGAATAAATAAAAATTTTCATACTTCCATTTTTACAAAAATAGGTTTGTTATTTGAAGGAAAGTTTTGCAACTTTATCCCTTTTCAAAATTAT
>JBDSBN010000359.1:0-12944 GCA_039921585.1 Ginsengibacter sp.
TCTTCAGATTAACGATGCTAATAAAAGGTTTTAATCTGAGAAAACCACCAACCATTTATCAGTACATTACCGTTTAAAACAAAGGGAAATAGCTTTCATGGCTGTTTCCCTTTTTTAATTTTCTGTGCTTAAAATGCATTGAGGTATCAATGTACTTTTTCATGCCTTCTTCAACAGTTGACTATAAATAGCCATTTTTCAAAACCTTTGTAATTCCTTGGTCTGTTTTTTTCTTATAGATCTAAATATTCACCTCATCATTTCCCATTTTCAATGACTGTGTTGCATATTTATCTTCGCTTCTTAATACCACGCCCTGCTTGTCTATGATCCGGAATTTGGCATCATTTTTCTTAAACAGCTGCCACCATTTCTTTTGATCATACTTGATTTGCTGTGATTTAAATGCAAAAACAATATAGGTGTCAGAATTTGTATTTTTAAGTGTAATATCATTGTTTTTATTCCTGGATATATTTACGTTTGCATCTACAATGCCTTTAATCGTGGCATCTATATCTACTTTAGTCCCGTTTGAATCTTCTACAGCAATGGAAAAAGAATTGCTCTTTAATATATTGTTGATCACATAAAGTTCACTATCCTTTAATTTTTCTTTAAATGAATTAAATTTTCCTTCTACCGGATCAGAACCACTGATAAAGTTATCCAGTGCCAGCAGATCTACCTTGTCTTCTTTCACATTCTCATACGTGATTTTTACTTTGTGCGTGGCATCAATTTCAGTTTTTGCAGAGAACTTCCCCATCTTTAACGTTTTTAATAACCAATCAAGCATAGATATTCCACCTTCACTATCGAAAATAACTGAGGCATTCCCATCAATATTTGTCACTGTTTTATTTTTTGTAACCACCGGCAGGGGCGCATCGGCTATAGCAAAAAGATTGTCTACTGTACTTTCTACCGAGCTTACTGATTGATCATTTTTATACAAAAGCATCAGGGGGGAAATATCTTCTTTTGGAAGGGCTACCAGGTTATACCCATAATCTGATAAGATGTTCTTTAATACTTTAGCCATGATTGTTGTCGTTTAGTTGATTAATAAAGGAATGTCGTATACGGGTATATCATAGGTTCCGAAATCTTGTTTGGAGGATTGAATTGCCTGGATTCCGTTTTTGTGACAATAGGCAATATCTGTACTGTTGTTTTCAAAAAGTGTTTGATAAAATCCTGAAGCATAAACAATCCCAGCTTCGGCAGGAAATACTCTTTGCGTTCCTACTGCAAAATCGCAGTAATCTTTTACGGCTTTGGCATGGTCTTTTGAATTGCAGGCACTCAATATGATACAGACCGGCTTGTGTTTTTCATTGAATAACTTAATGATGTTTGTAAATTCTTCGACCGGCATCGGGAAAACCTCTTTGTCGTCATCTTCAAAATACAAACCTTCTTTAAGCGTGGTATGCATACATAAATGAAGAAAATCAGGCTTGTACCGGTTTAGTTTATTAAGCAAATCCGTTTTCTTAACCGAAGTTTCAATCTCTATCGTGTAATTGTCCCGGTCTGTGCCGGCACGTAAGGCGTCCTTTATTTTAATGAATTCATCATCGAATCCGGTATGGATCGTATCATGCGGACTCGTACAAATAAACAGGATCATTTTTTTGGCCATTTTGGTCAACAATTGCTCCATGTTCTTTTTTACATACTTGTTTTTAAAGTTGTAAATCCCTTCTTCCAATTGAGTTATGCTCCCTGGATCCGCGGAATCTTCACTGCGCAGAGCGAAATCCAAAAGGTTTTTTTGAGCAATAGAGTATCTTGTTTCCTGAAAAATCTTTTGACCGGTTTGATCAAAATAATCATCTGCCAGCAACGCCTGAGGACTGCCTGCATCGAGCATTATTTCTTTCGTTTTAATACCATTTAAAAGCACTCTGACTGTTTCTTTTTCTAAATGGATGCGCAACAGATTGATGCGTAAATTCCGGATGGTTTCTTTTACTTGTTTGGATTGATCTGAAACAGCAAACGGTACCTCCATCAGCCATACTTTATAAGGGATATCTCCATGTTTAAACCGGCAACCATGTAATTTAAGTTTGACGATTTCGCCCGGAAGTTCAATTTCATCTACAAGAAATGAATAGTCGGGTAATTTAAACGCATCGTTTGCGCTAAAAACGATCAGGATCAGCACATCGCCTGCTTTCACCACTCTGTTTTTTTTCTGAAGCTCAATATTTACAGGCGTGGACTCGCGGTAATAATTATCCGCCAGTTTTTGTCCTATCCTGGGAAGCTTTACCTTCTTATCATTGATCGTTACCGGCAGGTCACAAAAGTGCTTCAGGATCCCCTCCAAACTTACCGTACCTGCTCCGGGTTGATGCTTTTCAATTAAACCTTCTGTATTATCTATAAAACCTGCCTCCATTCTGCCTAAAAAATTCTCTGCGGAGGAATATCTTCTGTAAGAATTAAAAATGGCCGACTGTATTCCCGGAGCTACCGGATAGCCTTGTTTGTGCAGATCGTCATACCGCATAGCAAGATGCGAATTGCAAAAGAAACCTTCCCCCGACCAATCATCACTGCCGCCTGCATTCCGTTGCTGTACCGCACCAAAGCGACGGATAAAGCGTTTGTCTGAACTACCAATAGTGGGCCACTCCGGATAAGGAAGTTTATCGTTGCCCGTTTTGAGCAATGGTCTAAAATCTATAATTGGAAACTGAAATATTGTATGCATTTCGTTACAATTAAAAAAGGAGGGTTCTCACAAGGATTCCCCCCCGGTCTGATATTTAGAATCAAATGACGATCCTGAATGCTCCGGTCTCTTAAAAGACCTTCACGATCAGTCCTTGAAAACTGAAAGATTTCTAACAGCTTCCTGGAGATATAAAGTTATTTTTTTTTGGAACGGATACAAAATAAAATTCAGAGGGGGAGCGGGGAAAGTGAGTGGCATGTAGAATAGATATATTAGTTAGCTATTTTTAAGTTCGTGGGAAGAATAGTACTTATAAGGAAAAGGAAATGTTTATTGGACGATGTTGTTAAAATATGTTTTGGCAATGGATTGGGTTACATCATTGTTGAGTACTTTTTCGTTACAAAACTGGTCTTTAAAAATATCTGCATAGTTCCAAAGTAGATTCGTTCAGTTCCTTACCAAAATCCTTTTTTGATAAAATTAACAGACCGAAAATATCAATTGAAGCGTTTTTTAAATTCCGGGTTTTGCGGCACATTTTGGCAGTTATTAATTGTGTAAAGTCTTAAGTGTATTGGTTTTGGCAAAAGGAAGGCTGATGCCAAAAGATCGTTTTACTTCGATTCAAGGATGTTAAAATGGAGATGGAATTCACAGATTAGATACCTGTTGGCAAAGTATTTGCCTAAAGACGGCGATCCAATGAATAATCATCTAATCTATGAAAATGAATTTAAAGACGAAACCACTTGTGGACAACAAGTACAGCCATTTGACCAATCCTGAAACTTCAAAATTTAGCCCATCGAATCTGCTAACCAAAGAAGTGGATTCTTTGGTCAATACAATTCAGAAAAAATCACAAAAACAATTTCAATCAAAGTCTGTTCTTGTTTTAGCCGGCACATTTTTACTTCTATTTGGAGCTACTTATCTGTTTTTCTATTTGGATACAGATTTTTCCAAATTCAGGGAAGAAAGGATGAACTCTACTTTGGGCATTACTTTTTTAATAATCGCTACAACGCTGTTTGCTTTTAAAGCAGGTTTTTTCATTTATAAGCTTGTGCGCTATTTCAAGTATCAATCAATCGATTCTGTGTCGCATGAAGAGTTGCCTACATGTACAGTCATTGTGCCTGCCTATAATGAGGGGAAACAGGTTTTTGACACGTTAATGAGTTTGGCAAATAGTGATTATCCTGCAGCCAAATTGCAATTACTTTCCATCGACGATGGAAGTAAAGATGATACGTGGGCGTGGATGCAAAAGGCGAAAAGTATCCTGGGCGATCGCGTGGATATCTATCAGCAACCAAAAAATAAAGGTAAACGTCATGCGCTATACCGGGGTTTCCATTTAGGAAATGGCGATGTCTTTGTAACCGTAGACAGTGATTCAGTAGTAAAGGAAGATACGTTGAGAAACCTCGTTAGCCCGTTCATCGTAGATGAGGATTGTGGCGCAGTAGCCGGAAATATCCGGGTGCTAAACCACAAAAAAGCGCTTCTTCCAAAGATGTTGGATGTGAGTTTTGTTTTGAGTTTTGAATTTGTACGCTCTGCAGAAAGCAGTTTGAATTCTGTGCTTTGTACACCGGGAGCACTTGCCGGGTACCGCAGAACGGCCGTATTTGCCTGTTTACCGGCCTGGATCAATCAAACCTTTATGGGAAAGCCTTCCGATATCGGCGAAGACCGGGCAATGACCAATATGATTTTAAAACAAGGATATAAAGTTCTTTTTCAAAGAAATGCTTTTGCCTATACTAATGTGCCGGAAAGTTATACCGGGCTATATAAAATGTTTATTCGCTGGGGACGTAGTAATGTGCGGGAGAATATTGAGATGTCGAAATATGTATTTACTAAATTCAGAAACGGCGCAAAATCCGGTGCAAGACTTCTATTTATCAGTCAGTCGCTTAAAATCATCATGAGCTATCCGTTCCTTTTATTCATGTTATTCTTTATTGTGACCCATCCGGTTTTATTTCTTAGCTCCACATTATTTGGAATACTTATCGTTGCCAGTTTTCCAATGATCTTCTACGCCAAACGCTATAATCTATCGGAATCTTTTTGGGTGTATTCCTACAGTATTTTATACACGTTTGCTTTGTTTTGGATCACTCCTTATGCGATAGCCACGGCTAGTAAAAGGGGATGGTTGACCAGGGAAATTGGGAGGTAGTCTGAACTGTGAATTGTATGATTTAGGTGATTATTTTGATTACATCATGGTTGTTATCTGAACTGTGATTTGTATGATTATTCTGATTATTCTGAATACTTCATGGTTGTTATCTGAACTGTGATTTATATGATTTATGTGATTATTCTGATTACCTATATCATATTTAATCTGTTAATCACAACAGTCATAGTTCAGATTACCTCAATCATAGTTAATCAATGAATCACGAGAATCATAGTTCAGACTACCTCAATGATAATTCAGATATTATATGGTCGTTGATTTTTTTGATTGAAAGATTTATTGGCAAGTCGCTTAAATTGTAATGATTTTGCCCCAAAATTTATTAAAAGGCCTACCTCTAAATCATATGCTTCCAAGTAATTTATGGATTGTGCTATGTGAACATCTTCTAATAAAATGATTGCCTTTAGTTCAACTGCTATTTTACCATCCACCAGGAAATCTACCCTTCTTGATCCAATTAGATTGTTTTTGTAATACACGGGCATTTCGTGCTCACGCGAAAAAGGGATTTGATGTTCTGTCATTTCAATTTCAAGGGCCCGTTGATAAATGACCTCCTGAAAACCATTACCTAATTGACGGTGAACTTCCATAGAGCATCCGATTATTTTTGCCGTTAAGTCTGAATATTTATATTCCTGTTTTATCATTGTAGTTATTTGTTTTTGTCTGAACTGTGATTTGTATGATTTATGTGATTATTCTGATTACCTCCATCAAATTAATCTGTTAACTACAACAGTCATAGTTTATATTACCTGAATCATAGTTAATCTTTTAATCACGAGAATCATAGTTCAGACAATTATTCCTTTTTGTCTGAACTGTGATTTGTATGATTTATGTGATTATTCTGATTACTTCCATCAAATTAATCTGTTAATTACAACAGTCATAGTTTATATTACCTGAATCATAGTTAATCTTTTAATCACGAGAATCATAGTTCAGACAATTATTCCTTTTTGTCTGAACTGTGAATTGTATGATTTATGTGATTATTCTGATAACTTCCATCAAATTAATCTGTTAACTACAACAGTCATAGTTTATATAACCTCAATCATAGTTAATCATTTAATCACAAGAATCATAGTTCAGACAATCACAGTTCACACAAGCCTCCTCCTTCCCATACATGCCCAAACCAAGGCGCCCTGAGCAAATAAGTAGGTGATCATAATGAAAAAGCCAGCGTTGGGAAATGGCGCAAAGAATTTATTGATAGCAAGGAGACTATCGGATAGCACAAATGAAGCGGCTCCTGCCAGAAGAAATATGGAGGATGGTTTTGTCCAGAAAGGATAGAGGAGGTATGCGACGTAAAGCATCAATCCAATGACAAATGCGTAGGCAATTACCGGAATTTGCATGTCGCCCAAATATGGGCCCAGTAAGGCGTAAAAGGCAATAAGGTATAGTACTATAAGGGTAAGACCGGGCTGTCGGATTTTAAATTTACCATTTACAGTTTTCAATTCATTTAAAAACAAAAGCACATAAAATATATGAGCGATGAGGAAGGATAATAATCCTGCAATGAAAAAAAGATTGTCTTTAAAAACAAAGAGCAATAAGATATCTCCCAGCCAGCTAAAGGTTAGGGCAAAAAAGAGTCTTGTTTTATGATAGAATGTTTGTGAATAAAAAACTGCGATTAGTAAAGGAATCAGCAATAAGGGTTTGATAAAAAAAGTAGCCTCTTCAATATATAAAAGCGTACAAACCAGATATACAGCAGATATCAGAAAAAAGGCGGTAAACGATTTCTTTACATGAGTCATTTTTGGCAATTGAGGTAGGGAATATTTAAGCAATTTTAGTTACAAATTGATCCTTGTAGGAAATTTCTTTTTGGTCTTCCCGCGCATTTTTAAATACAAGCCACGCAGTAGTTACGGTGGAGAGTATCAGGTAGTTTATTACCAAAAATGAACTGTTGGAAATATATAATGCCGCGCCAAACCAATCCTTTTGGCTATAAATAATATAAACGCCAAAAATGTTTTTAATCAATTCAAAAATGAGGGCCGATTTGTTCCTATCCATCAAATCTGTGAGGGCATACACAAACAGGAAAATGAACATTCCATATAAATAGATAAAGGAATCATTCAATGAATTGATATAAGCAATGTTTCCAAAAAAATAACTGATAAAAAGTAGCATTACAATCAATTGAAGCCAGCACCATAGAGATAAAGCAACGGATGATCTTGGATCGTATTTTTCAAAATGGTACACGTCCTTAATGTAATTCACCGGATACTTCTCCTGCACATCTTCCGGTCGCCATCCGAGAGGCATGAACCATATCCGGAATTTATCTTTCCAGTTTTTTGCACGCCAGGCGTCTTTAATCAGCAACCAGAGATGCATAAAATTAATTTTTACGGGATTCCAGGTTTGTACAGGACGCGTAATTCCATAAACAGGAGGTACATCTGGGATTTCCTCCTGGAAGGTGCCGAATAATTTGTCCCAGAAAATAAATATCTGCGAAAAGTTTTTATCCAGATATTCCGGATTTATGGCATGATGAACCCGATGATGAGAGGGCGTTACAATAATGTGTTCTAAGAAGCCCATCTTGTTAATATGACACGTGTGGTACCAGAACTGGGCAAACAAATGCAGGGGAGCCACTACAGCTATAACTTGGGCCGGTACTCCCAGTAAGGCGGCAGGTAATAAAAACACGGTAAACAATTTCACAATTCCTGCTATACTCTGGCGCAAAGCACAGGCGAGATTGTATTCCTCACTGCTATGATGAACCAAATGATTGTTCCAAAATATGTTGTACGAATGTTGAATGCGATGCACCCAATATCCTGCCAGATCCAGAACAATAAAAGCAATTGCATAGGTGATAAATGTGTTATTCACCTGCACAAGTGCAATTTTATCTACCAGCCAGCTATAGCCGATGATGGCTACGCTGAGTCCCAGTACATCTTTGGTGGCATTAGTGATTCCGCTGCTGAGGCTGCTCACCATATCCATATTTCTCACAGTGTCATTCCCACGAAGAACGCCATAAAATTTCTCAAATAGAACCAACACTAAGAATGCCGGCATGGCTACCAATAATATTTTGCCATAAGTCTCCATGAAATTAAATTGATTGAATATGAAAGGTAAATCTTTTTAACATTGATATGAAATAGGAAACCAATTTGTCCAGTAATTTAAAAACTTTAATTAATGGAAGGTCCCATCAACCCGAAAATATTAAATAGTCAATCGGGGAAATTGGATAAACAATGGAATTCTACCGGTCAAACAGGCATTCCTGTTAGGTTCATTCATTAAAAAAGGTTGCCTCTTCAAAAGTCCGGCAACCTACATACATCTTAAAAATTCAAGTTACTATTTTTTATTCATCTCTGCGTCAGCTTGTTTTTTACGCAACTTTTCGACATCTTTCTCATATTTTTTCTTCAATTTTTGATAGGCCTTATTATCCGGCAGATCCTTGTCTTTATTATATTCCAGAATTCTTTTTTCATAAATGATCCTCTCTTTTTGGCCTCGTTTATTAAATTGGTCTGAGTCTAAATGGGAATTCAAATCTTTTTGATCTTCCTTGAAAGCTTTCAATTCCAAAATAATTTCTTCCTGATGTTTTTTAAATTCAGGAAAATTGAAACTTTTCCTTACATCCTCTATTTGTCTTTTAAATTCAGGAGAATTGAAGTTTTTCTTTATTTCTTCCATATTCTTTTTGAACTCCGGCGAATTGAAATTTTTCCCGATCTCTTCCATTTGTTTTTTAAATTCCGGTGAGTTGAAGTTTTTACCGATCTCTTCCATCTGTTTTTTGAATTCGGGCGAATTGAATGATTCCCTGATTTCCTCTCTCATGATATGGACGTCTTCGGGGCGAAATAAGCTATCGGTACTAAACTGCCTCTTTATAACCTTTACTTCTTTAGAACGTAAGCCCAGGTCTTTTTTCAGACTATCAGGTATTTCTTCAAGAGAATTATATTGTTTCTCTTTTCCTTCGGAATCTTTAATGATAATTTTAATTTCCTTTTTCTTTTCTTTCGGAATAATGGTGTCCGCCTGGTTTAAAACATCATTCAAATTTAAATGAGAAAGGAATGAATTATTTTGATGCTCCACTCTTTCATTTTTGTCTTTTTTGTCCACCGGAATTTTGGCAGGAGTCAGCCAGGCGAGACAAAGTATTGCCGCCACAATAATCGTTACACCGGTTAATTGTTGTTTGACATTCATTGATTTTGTTTTCATAGTCGTAATTCGTTTAATTCGGTCAAATAAATATTGTTTTTTTCCGGACAAAGCCATCGCCGTCTGTGGAGCTGTGCCTTTCATCATTTCAATCTGCAACAGAGTTTGAGCATATTTTATCGGTTGGCCGGTAAATTTTAAAACCATATCATCACAAATGTGCTCTCTTTCTATTTTGATATATTTCCCGATCAACCATACAAAAGGGTTAAAAAACAGGGTTGTATCCATGAAAGTTTTAATCAGATTCAGGAGGTAATCATTGCGGCGAATGTGTGCGAGTTCATGTATTAAAATTGCCTCCACCTGATCTGCATCCAGAGAGGTAGCCAATGAGGCAGGGAATAATATGACGGGTTTGAAATACCCGATCACCATAGGTACGGGAGCTAATAAAGACAGGTGAAAGTCAATTCGTTTCGTCAGATTAAATTTGGCGATGACTCTGTAACAAATATGTTCCCATTCTGAAGGAATTGTTTCCAGTTGTGTTCTTTTCAATTTTTGCAACACTCTATATCCTTTATATAAAATGAAAGATTGAATTAATAATCCACCTAAATATAATGCGGTGATCGTGGGAAAAATGTTTTCAATATTTGACAAACTCCAGGTCGGAGAGGCAGGAAGGAGAGGAGTATATTCTGATAGTACCATTGCGGTAGAGGTTACGGGCATTTGCCACTCCCGGACAAATGTGGCTACAAACCAAATAAATAGGGCACTTGTCGATAAATAGGCAAGATTATGTTTTGCTGAAGGTGAAAGCCGACGTACTGAAATTAATACCAGAAAAAGAAATGCATATATTATTGCTCCCTGCCAAATAGAATGGACAATACTCCAGCAAAATGCTTTAATAAAGGAATGAAAAATTGCTTCCATTTTTATTGAGTTTTGAGTTGATCTAAAAAGGTTTTGATTTGTTCAATTTCTTCCGGATTCGTTTTATGATTTCCGAGTGCCTGCATCACCAAATTTGCTGCGGAGCCATTGAATACATCCTTCACCATTTTCTGAACCAATTGCTTTTGTGTTTTTTCCTGGTTCAGTAAAGGCGTGTAGATATGTGTGCGGGCTGTGGTATCTCTGGCTACTAATCCTTTCTCATGCATAATCTGCATAAGTTTAAGAGTAGATGTATAACCCACCGGTTTTGTTTTTTCCAATATTTCGTGGACTTCCCTTACGGTGCATGATTTTTTTTGCCAGAGAATCTGCATAATCTCTAATTCACTTTCTGTTGGTTTAATGTTGATTCCTTTAGTCATAATCTAATTACGAATTATTTCGTATTTCAAATGTACGAAGTTTTTCGTAATTGCAAAATGTTTTTTTATGTGGGCAGGTGGACTAATTAATTTACTATAAAAAGAGGTACTTATTATTTACTCAAAAGAAGTGGGAGAGGTAGTGCGGGACAAATACACTAAATATCTTTCCAGACAGTTATATTCTTTTTAGCGTGAATGTGCATTTTTGCTGTTGAGAGAATGAAGTAAAATAATCTATTACAGCAGTGGTAGTATTTTTTTCAAAGATGATGAATCAGGAGATTTTCAGAATTCTGCGAATAGCGATTTCATCTTTATTTATCTGACTTTTTAACTCTTCCAGATTATCAAACTTGATCTCTTCCCGGAGGAATTCTTTTACATGCACCCGCATATTGCGTCCGTAAATTTCCTGGTCAAAATCGAAGATGTTGACCTCTGTCATCACTTTATTGTCGCCGATTGTTGGTCTGATGCCAATACTCATCATTCCTTGATGAGAACTCTCAATCACAAAAGGTTCTTGTTCATTATCCGTGAGTCTGCCCAAATCAACTTCTACGGCATAAATACCGTAAGCTGGAATTAATTTATGCAAATCATCTACATGGATATTCGCAGTAGGATATCCCAGGGTTCTGCCCAATTTATTTCCATCAATTATTTTTCCGGTAAAGAAGTAATCATACCCCAGGTATTCGTTGGCTGTAGCCATATCTCCGGCCATAATTGCGTGGCGGATTTTAGTAGAGCTGATGGTGATATTATCCAATACCTCCGCAGGGATTTCTGCAACAGTATAATGAAATGTTTCCTGGAAGCTTTCGAGTAATTTATAATCGCCTTTCCGATCCTTACCGAAATGATGATCGTAACCGGTGATAATGGTTTTTGGCTGAAAATTTTTGATTAGAAATTCAGACAGGTATTCTTCCGCAGATAAGTTTGAAAATTTTTCTGTGAACGGAACGATAACCAGATGATCTACTTTTTGCTTTTTAAGTAATTCGATTTTTTCCTCCAGCGTATTAATCAGCTGTAAAGGCGTCGGGTTCTTTGGTCCGGGTATTTTTGCATGAATGACCATTCTGGGATGCGGATGAAATGTGATGATGATGGATTCACCCCCATTTCTTTCTGCTTCCTTTTTAAGCTGATTGATAATTTGCAAATGACCTGTATGTACGCCATCAAATGCGCCAACCGTAATTGCTGCATTTTTAAATTTTGGTAAATGTTGAATGTCGTGGTGTATCTCCATACGTAGTGGCGCAAGATAAATGATAAAAAGGAAAACACGAATTTCAGAAAAGTTTTTCATCCAATAATCAATAAAAAGGATCAGAAATTTATGTAGAAAACATATAATGTTTCTTGCAGAGTTTCGCGGATTTTATATACGGATCTGCGCAAATAAAAAGCAGCGAAAATCTGCGTGCCTTCTATCTGCGGCAAGCTGCGGGAACCCTCTATTGAACTTCAGAAGCCGCTGCTAATTTCATTTTTAACTTGAATTTTAAGCAGCGCTGCACGAATCGAATCAATTGCGCAGGATTCAAAGGCAAAGCCTGTTCAATGGACGTAGTCCTATTCAAAACCGCATGCTGTTCGAAATTAATTCGTTTAATTTGCACTTTATTCAAATCAACTTATTTCATGTCTTTATATTCAAAAAGAGGTGTTTCTGCCCAAAAAGAAGAAGTTCACGAAGCAGTAAAAAACCTTGATCAGGGATTGTTCCCGAATGCGTTTTGTAAAATCTATCCCGATTACCTGGGAAATGATGAGGAATTTGTTAATGTAATGCATGCAGATGGTGCCGGAACAAAAAGTATCCTGGCCTACCTATATTGGAAGGAAACCGGAGATATTTCTATCTGGAAAGGAATTGCTCAGGATGCCGTTGTGATGAATCTGGATGACTTGTTGTGTGCAGGGATTTACGACAATATATTATTCAGTTCTACCATAGACCGAAATAAAAACTTAATCCCGGGCGCAGTTCTGGAGCAGGTGATTAATGGGACGCAGGAGTTTTTTGATACCATGAAAACCTACGGGATTAATATTCATTTTCTGGGAGGCGAAACAGCAGATGTAGGCGACGTAGTTCGAACCATTGCCGTAAACGGCACCATGACTGCCCGCTGGCCAAAATCAAAAGTAATCTCGAATGAAAAGATTGAACCAGGAAATGTCATTGTAGGATTGGCTTCCTACGGACAGGCCACGTATGAAAACGAATACAACAGCGGTATTGGAAGCAATGGCTTAACCTCCGCCCGGCACGATATCCTTAATAAGTATTATGCAGAAAACTTTAAAGAAAGCTATGATAACTCTCTAGACGAAGAAGTGGTGTATATCGGCAAAAATAAAATCTCAGATTTTAAAGGAATTCTTTCTCCCACAAAAACATTTGCGCCATTGATGAAAGGGTTATTGGTAAATAATTTTGACAAAATTAAAGGCGTCATTCATTGCAGTGGTG
>JBDSBN010000360.1:0-10958 GCA_039921585.1 Ginsengibacter sp.
ATTAATGGATTATCCTGATTAGGTGTAGAAGTGATAGACAATTTACCATCGTTTACGATCAGCCATGCCCATCCGCTACCAAATCTTCCACCGCCGGCTGCATTAAATTTTTCCTGCATTGCCTCAAATGAACCAAAAGCATCGTCAATTGCCTGAGCTAATTTACCTTCAGGTTTGCCTCCATCATCCGGTGATAATATTTCCCAAAAGAAGGTGTGATTCCAATGTCCGCCACCATTATTTCGTACGGCGGGTGATATACTTCCTGCATTCTTGATTAATTCTTCTATAGATTTATTTGCATGCTCTGTGCCTTCAATCGCATTATTTAAATTGTTCACGTAAGCTTGATGATGTTTTCCGTGATGTATTTCCATTGTTTCTTTATCAATGTGTGGCTCGAGCGCGTCAAATCCGTAAGGTAGAGCCGGTAATGTAAATGCCATAATATATATATTTTAAAGTGAGAAAATAATTTTTTGTATGTTTTATCTGGGTTCAAATTTACTGATAATCCATGTGAATAATTGAAACGAAAATCAATTATTCCATTTTGCGCAAATTTTAAGCTGCAAACCGATGCACAAAATCTGAGCCAGCAAACAGAATTATTAATATAAGAAATCTTTTGTTAATGATACTTAAATGTCCTTCCGTCAAATGAAATGGTCTTGTTGCAAAACGGAGACTTCCAATAGTAAACTCCCGAACTTTTATTCTTTATTCAGATAGTCATCTGTGAAGTGCTGCTTATGTGGAGGTTTGGAAAATTTTTCCGTGTTATATATTTCGGAATTTCCCCGGGGGATAGATAATGAATTCCACGATTGATCCCGGAGCATTTTACCTATAAATACAATTTGTCCTACATGATAAGCGTAATGGGCAAGCTGTCTGTTGATGGCTTCCACGACAGAATGTCCCTGATTACGTATAAAAATTTCCTTTGACATGTCATCCTGGGTCAAACTTGCAAGGGTATTTAATAAGCAATTCCATCCATCATTCCATTTTTCCAATAGATCTTTTCTTGTGGCAAGATCATTTATAAATTCATCATCTCTTTGACGCCATTCTTTTTCTCCATCAGTAATTAGAAAATCCGTCCAGCGGGAAAGCATATTTCCCCACAAATGTTTTACAATGATTGCTATACTGTTGCTTTCCTGATTGTATTGCCAGAATAATTGTTCATCTGAAAGTTGAGCAAATGTTTTTTCGCCAAGCAATTTGTAATATTCAAATTGCTTTTTCATACTTTCTAAATAATCATCTTTCATGGTGGCAAGATTTATTTTTAAGAAAATGATTCTAAGGCGAACGATTTAAAGAGTATTCATTACTCTTAAACCTGAATTGCTCCGGAAAGGTACTTATTTTTAAAAGTCAGACCTACCTTCTTTTTCGGAAAAATTCTTTCATTAGCATGGCGCATTCATCAGCCAAAACATTTCCTACTAATTCTGTTTTTGGGTGTAATAAATTCCGCGCACCGTGTAATGAAATTCCTCCATGTTTTTCATCAGAAGCGCCATATACAATTTTTCCTATTTTACTCCAATAAAGTGCACCGCCACACATAGTACAGGGTTCTATTGTTACATATAAAGTGGCCTCCGGTAAATATTTTGCTCCCAAATAATTATACGCAGAAGTGAGTGCAATGATCTCAGCATGTGCTGTAGCATCAGTTAAGGTTTCAACCTGATTGTGTCCGCGTGCGATGATTCTATCCTGCATAACGACTACCGCACCAATGGGAACTTCCTGTGCTTCTAATGCACGATGGGCCTCTTTAAGGGCCTGCTGCATGTAGTAATCATCTCCTTTGTTTTGATTCATTTGTATGTAAGTTGACGATGGTTTTTTTTTCTTCTAAAAAAATAATCTGATTGCAAAGATGAGGATCATTTTTTATGGTGTGGTCGTAAAATTTAAAACCGTCATCTTTCTTGAGTAAATTGCGCCCCTGCAAACACCTATGAATTGATAGCAACAAAACAAAAGATCGAGAGAATGAAAACGTTTTTTAAGAGAAATAAAGGAATATTGGAAACTATTATTTCTGCCACGTACCCGATAAGGATGAAGGTTTCTGAAATGACCGGAATAGGAATTTCTATTCATGAAAATACTGGAAACAAAAAAGCTCCTGTCAGTTTTTATTCCTTATCGATGATCTCAAACACGGGCCATGAAATATCTTTTGAAAGATACAGAGGGAAAAAAATACTGATTGTAAATGTAGCGAGTAAATGTGGTTACACTCCACAATATGCTGCTCTTGAAAATCTCTATAAATCTGAAAGCAATCTCGAGGTACTTGGTTTTCCTACAAATGATTTTGGGAATCAGGAGCCGGGTGAGAATAAAGAAATTTTAGACTTTTGTGAGCGGAATTATGGAGTAAGTTTCCCGCTGTTTCAAAAATCAATTGTCAGCGGTCCATATAAAAACAGGGTTTTCGATTGGTTAACGGATAAAAATAAGAATGGCTGGAATGATTTGGAACCGAACTGGAATTTTTATAAATATATTATTGATGAACATGGAAATTTAATGACCATTGCCTCCTCATCTACGGAGCCGGCTAGCCTTGAATTATAAATTCGGAGATTGAATTAAGTAAATCAGGAATGACTTCCTTAACTGACATCCTGTATTCGTAAAGAAGTAGTGTATGACAATTTACACCGGGCACTTTTCATGATAATTAATCAGTTCAATGGGGGTTTTCTCAAACTCATAGCCATTGTAATAAGTGACAATTTCATTGAGAACTTCAATAATTTCTTCCGGAGTTTTTAAAGTGACAAGTTTTAAACGGTAATCTTTTATGTTTGGTAATCCTTTCAGATAATTTGTATAATGGCGACGCATTTCATTAATACCTACAATCGGACCTTTCCATTCAACTGATTTGATCAAATGTTTTTCGCAAACTGCTACACGTTCTTCAATCGAAGGGGAGGGAAGGATTTCACCGGTTTGTACATAATGATTGATTTCATTAAATATCCAGGGATAACCAATGGCTGCACGGCCAATCATAATACCATCTACTCCATATCTGTTTTTATATTCAACCGCTTTCTGAGGAGAGTCAATATCTCCATTTCCAAAAATGGGAATTTTGATGCGTGGATTATTTTTGACTTTCCCAATAAGGTCCCAGTCGGCACTACCCTTATACATTTGAGTACGTGTTCGTCCATGAATGGCTAATGCCTGAATGCCTACATCCTGAAGTCGTTCTGCTACTTCCTCAATGTTTTTTGTATCGTCATCC
The DNA here is from genome assembly GCA_039921585.1 of Ginsengibacter sp. Classification (GTDB taxonomy): domain Bacteria; phylum Bacteroidota; class Bacteroidia; order Chitinophagales; family Chitinophagaceae; genus Ginsengibacter. The sequence goes on from JBDSBN010000360.1 coordinate 3,290, forward strand.
CAGCCCAATCTTGTTTTTACGGTAACCGGTAAGTTGGTGCTTTTAACTACCGCTTCTGTCAATCTGACCATTAAAGGGACATCTTTTAATACCCCTGCGCCGGCACCTCTACAGGCAACTTTTTTTACAGGGCAGCCAAAATTTATATCCAATAAATCCGGATTTGTAGCATCTACGATTTTGGCAGCAAGCGCCAGACTATCTTCATCTCCTCCAAAAATTTGAATTCCTACCGGCTTTTCATAATCGAAAATGTCTAACTTTTTCCGGCTTTTAATCGCATCCCGTATTAATCCTTCACTGCTTATAAATTCTGTATACATAAGATGTGCACCTTTATCTTTGCACACAGCACGAAAAGGTGGATCACTAACATCTTCCATAGGCGCTAGTAGAAGAGGGAATTCCGGAAGTTGTATGTTGCCTATTTTTGTCATTATAAAAGATTGAAGAAAAGGAATATTAAGGTTGAAAATTCTTTCCTGAGGATTCAACTTCCCTGTTCTGTTTTTTTGGCTGTAAATTTACGCACTTAAATATAGTAAGCGAACAATGAACCACAGAAATTCAATAAACTTTAGCTTTCCGAGGCAAATGGGGATCCTTTTGATGCTAATTGGAGGAGGAATTATAATGGGAGCGCTGGTTTCTGCGCTGGTATGGCTTGGGATGACCGGACAATCTCCCAGTAATATGCAAACGGATATGGCTGATCCCAAAAATTATTATGCCATTATTACTTTGCAGGCTGTAACCACTTTTTTTATATTCTTTCTGCCTTCATGGATTTTTGCCCGGATTTACTATCGAAAGCCAGGAGAATTTACAGGATTTCATACAAGGTTTAATGTTAAGCAACTTATTTGGATGGTTGTTATTCTGGCTCTCACTTTCCCTCTTTCAGGTACATTAAGCGAACTGACCCGTACGATGCCACTTCCGGAAGCATGGAAGGTGAAGTTTGATGCCATGGAGGCGGCACGCGAAGCTCAGGAAGCCATTTTAATAAAAATAAACTCTCTCAATAAATATTTTATATCTCTTATTTTGATTGGGATATTGCCAGCGATTTTCGAAGAAATTCTTTTCAGAGGAGTTCTTCAAAATGTATTAACCAAATGGTTTAAAGGGCCTTGGGTAGCAATCATACTAACTGCATTTGTGTTTAGTATCATCCACGCTTCTTTTTATGGATTTTTCGTGCGTTTTGCACTTGGGATTATATTGGGACTTGTATTTTATTATAGCAGAAGTTTATGGCTGGTGATTATCTTTCATTTTTTATATAATGGATTGCAGGTTACAGCTCTTTATTTATTAAATCTCAAAGGGACTGTAAATCTGAAAGATCTGGATGGAAGTTTTCCTTTTTGGGCCGGAGCTCTGGCAACAGGTCTCCTAATTTATGCTTTGAAGCGATTCAAGGATATTTCCTGGAAAGAGCAGGAGGTCTTTAAATACACGGAACCGGATGACCCGGAGAATTTTCATGATTGGATCGCTAAAAATAGTTAATCTTGTAAAATGGCGTTTGATACCAAAACTTTTAAAACCCGGACGATTAGTGCCGTGATATTCGCAATCGTGATGCTGGTGGGTTTATTATGGAACCAATGGAGTTTCGTGCTTCTTTTTACATTTATACATTTTGGTGCCTGGTATGAATTTGTCAAATTGTTACAGAAAATGAATCCGGTCAATTATCGCACGAACCTGCCTTTAGGATTGTTTTATATCTCCTTACCAATTGTCCTTTTTATATTTATCAGAATGGAACCGCTTGGTGGAAGGTCAGATGATTTTTTAAAAGTTTTACCCTGCGGCATCATCTTATCCATTTGGATAAATGATACAATGGCATACATCACCGGATCATTGATAGGCAAGACTCCCTTTTCTTCTATTTCACCTAAAAAAACGGTGGAAGGCACAGTTGGAGGAATTATATTGAGTGTATTAATCGTTACAATTCTGGGTAGCATTTTAGGTTATTACTCCTGGTTTCATTGGTTAATGATAAGCTTAATAAGCTCAGTTGCCGGCACATTAGGTGATTTATTGGAGAGCAAATTGAAACGTAAAGCCGGTGTAAAAGATAGCGGAAACATACTTCCAGGGCACGGTGGGTTTTTAGATCGATTCGATTCGTTACTAGTCGCTATTCCTTTTGTATTTGTATATTATGAATTGTTTATCAGATGAATTCTATTTTAAAAACAATTCTTCATTTTTGAACTATATATTTGCCCAAAAAAAAGATAATGAATATTCATAAAGAAGGCTATAGGTCTATTGCCTTGGCAGCTATTATTTTCGGGATTATCAATCTCCTGGTATTTTTCTTTCTTGGAACAACGTTTCCTGTATTGGGATGGACAGTATTTGTCATTACACTGGCTTTGTTTTTATTTATTGTATCCTTTTTTAGGTCTCCTAATCGCACTTTGACAATCGCTCCTCATCAGATTATTTGTCCGGCAGATGGTAAAGTGGTGGTCATTGAAGAAATTACAGATGAAGAATATTTTAAAGATAAAAGATTGCAGGTGTCCATTTTTATGAGTCCTGCAAATGTGCATATCAATCGGAATCCAATGTCAGGTATTGTAGAATATAGCCAATATCATAAAGGGAAATACCTGGTGGCCTGGAATCCTAAATCTTCTACTGAAAACGAAAGACATTCCGTCGTTATCAAAAGCGAAAAAGCGGTTATTCTGGTGAAACAAATCGCTGGCGCTGTTGCAAAACGTATCGTCAATTATCTTCAGGTTGGTCAGGAGGTAGATCAGGGAACTGAAATGGGTTTTATAAAATTCGGTAGCCGTGTGGATGTTTTGTTACCAATTGGTACAAAAGTAAATGTTGAACTCGATCAGGTTGTAAAAGGTGGAGTAACTGTTTTGGCTACAATTGATACTCATGTTCCTGAAGATGAAACAGACGTAAAGGCAAAATAAATTCACCTGATCTTCTGGCAAAAAAAACCTGGTCAGAGAAAGCAATAAGGATCGGTAAACAGTGATTCATTCAATCTCTTTCATTTATTTTTATTAAGGTTGTTTTTAATAACTATGCCGTAAAGTGACTCATAAGGATGGGTGCATGATGCTTATTTGCCGCATGTGCCCATTTTTTTTTATCCATAGATCAATCGCTATATAATTCATTCCTATAATTGAAATTTCAGATTTATTTTTAAATAGGTGTTTATTTAAATTCAGGCAAAAACAACTAGCTTTAATGTTCCATTTCAAATGGCTCATATTAAACTAACTTCAATGATTTTATTTTTACGTACCAAGCTACTATCTACAATTTTTTCTTTAATTGCAGCGATAGGTTTTGCTCAGGAACTAAGTTCTGTACAAGCCTTAAAATTAGTAGAAAAAAATGCCTCTTCGATAGGCATCAGTTCCGATGATCTTAAAAATGTTATTGTCACAAACGCCTATAAAGACAATATTTCCGGAATGGAATTGATTTATTTGCAACAGTCGTTTCAGGGATTACCTGTTTATAATACATTGCAGGTGATTGCTATAAAAGAAGAGACCGTTGAATCTGTAACCGGCAGCCGGATTGATAAATTGGCCAACAAGGTAAATGTTGCTAAAACAGTTCCTTCAATCAATGCAAAAAGAGCGGTGGGGCTGGCGGCCAAATTTCTAAGTATACCACTTGACTTTCAGATAGAAAATACATTAACTATTCTAAAATCCAGTCCCGATAATCAAAAAGTAACTTTTGGAATGTCTCCGATTTCTAAAGAAGAAATTACGTCAGACTTGATGTGGGTTCCTTTGGAAGATGGGTCAGTAAAACTTGCCTGGCAGGTAAAGATATTGCCTTTAAATACTCCGGATTACTGGCTCGTTTTTGTAAGCACACAGGATGGAAGTATTCTGGAAACAGCAAATTTAAATGTGTCCTGCACATTTGACGACGGAGAAGGTCATCGCATGGCAGAAAATATGAGCTCTATAAATACAGCAGTAAATGTATTTGAAAGTTCAGTTTCCTCAAAAATAACCACCGATCAAAAATTTGATGATGTCAACACTTCAAATTACCGGGTAATAGCCTTCCCGGCAGAAAGTATGAGACATCCAAATGGAATTCCGGTTTTAGTGAGCAGCCCGTGGTTAAATGCCGGAGTAGGAAATGCAGCAATTACTTCAGGATGGCATAATGACGGAGTTGTTGATTATTCAAGTACTCGTGGAAACAACGTTTGGGCAAAGGAAGATAGAGCAGGGAATAATAGTACCATGGGACTTTCTGCAAATTCCACCTCTCCGGCACCAGACTTAAATTTTGATTTTGCTTTTAACAGTGCCCTTCAGCCTTACGATGGCAGCAACCATGATTTTGGTGTGACTAATTTATTTTACTGGAATAATATCATGCATAATATTACCTATCAATATGGGTTTGATGAAATTTCCGGCAATTTTCAGGCAACCAACTTTGGACGAGGTGGATTAGGAAATGATTATGTGTTTGCAGATGCTTATGATGGAAGCGGCACGAATAATGCAAATTTTGCAACACCCCCCGATGGGAACAGGCCTCGTATGCAAATGTTTTTATGGGACAGTCCACCGAAATCTCTTTATATAAATTCACCCTCCTCTGCAGCAGGTTTTGTTGCATCTCAGGAAGGGGGGGTGAGTCCAAATAATAAATTGGCTTCCGTTGGGCCCGTAACAGGAAATCTGGTTTTATATAAAGATGCCCCGGCTGGTATTGACAATTTCGCTTGTAATGTTCCACAAAATGCAGCGGAAATATCCGGCAAAATTGTTTTAATTGAACGGGGAAATTGCGGATTTATTGATAAGATAAAAAATGCGCAGCAAGCAGGAGCTAAAGGAGTCATTGTTTTTGATAATGTAACAACGAATGTACTATTACTAATGGGAGGGGAGGACGTGTCAATCACTATACCTGCAATCGCAGTACTTAAAAGCACGGGAGATGCTCTTAAGAGTTTAATGAGCTCTCAGACAGTAAATGTAACCTTGCTAGCCAGTACAATGAAAATAGATGGAGGGCTTGATAATGGAATTATTGCACACGAATATGCACATGGAATTTCTTCCCGGCTTACCGGAGGCCCATCTACTGTTACCTGTTTACAAAACAGGGAACAAATGGGAGAAGGTTGGAGTGACTTCTACGCCTTAATGATTACTACAGATTGGGCTACCGTTACTATAAATGACGGCAATAGATTAAGATCAATTGGATCGTATATTTTGGATGCGAACCCGGCATCGGGAATTGGAATCAGAGGCTATCCTTATACAACGGATATGACAAAAAATCCATTGACATATGCCCGGCTTTCCGCAATTGCTACAGATAAAGCAAGACCTCATGAAGTTGGAGAAATTTGGGCAGCAACTCTATGGGATATGGTCTGGAATTTTATTGCTATAGATGGAATAAATCCGAATTTATATAATGCAAATGGAAAAGGTGGAAATTCAGATGCTTTGAAATTAGTCACTTTTGCAATGAAAATTCAACCCTGCAGTCCCGGATTTATTGATGGCAGAGATGCTCTTTTAAAAGCGGATGAAATATTGTTTAACGGGAAATATGCGTGTGCAATATGGCAAAGTTTTGCGCGTAGGGGTATGGGTATTAATGCAAAACAGGGAGATACAAATATTACAACTGATCAGGAAACGAGTTATGCTGTTCCATCCGGTGCCAGATTACGTAAGTCTGTAGATAAAGCTATCAGTGACCAGAATGATATTCTGACCTATACATTTACTGTGAAAGCACAGTGTTCATCAATTAATAATTATAATATAGTGGATACGCTTGCTGGAAATATTACCTGGGTAAGCGGCGGTGTATATGAGCCTACGAATCGAACGGTTTCGTTTTCGGTTCCTTCCCTGGCGGCAAATCAATCACAAACTTTTACGTTTAAAGCAAAAGTGAATCAAGGAACTTATTTTGCATCAAGCACGCTTTTTTCAGAAACTTTCCAGAACTCTTATGTTTCTGCCACCTTTGTTACCAATCCCATATTGGATAATACCTGGGTTTCAAGTACGGTTGCAAATAGTGCTCCTTATTCCGTAAAATCCACCGGAACTTCCACTGCTTCTGAGCAAACATTAACCAGTCAGAATTCCTATCCGATTTCCGGACATGTAACCTTTAGTTTTTGGAATAATTATGATACAGAGGTTTCCCGTGACGGAGGAGTTGTAGAGATCACTACAGATAATGGTGCAACCTGGATCGATGCAGGTCCGTATATGATCCAAAACGGATATAACAGCACCATTCTTTCGAGCAGCTCCTTAAATAATATGAGAGCTTTCAGTGGTAAAAGTAATGGCTTTGTTCAGACGATCATCAACCTTTCCTCTTTCAAAGGAAAATCAATCAAATTCAGATTCCGCTATGTTGCAGATAATTCCATAGGCAGTACCGGCTGGTATATTGATGATGTTTTATTAAAGAGAGAAGCAGCAGTTTATAATTTGGCTTCTTTGTACAGCAGTACAAGTTTGCTTCAAAATCATGCAGATACAGTCACATTTATTACAGCGAATATACTTCCACTTATATGGGGTGATTTTACAGTAACCAAAGATGGAAATTTGGCAACGATCAATTGGTCGACGCTTCAGGAAATAAATACAGAAAAATTTCTTGTAGAAAGAAGCTTAGATGGTATCAACTTTTCCTCCATTGGCACAGTTGGAGCGTCGGGTAATTCAAATAGTAAAGTGAATTATAAAATGATTGATCCATCGCCCGTAACTGGAGTTAATTATTACCGGATTGGTCAGGTGGATCGTGATGGCAGAATATCTTATTCGGACATTCGTTCTCTTGTATTCGATGGAAATAACAGAGCGATCACAATTGCTCCAAATCCTGCAAAAGATAAAATTGTCGTTCATTTGGCTGGCAACAAAGATGTCGTCCAAATTGATTTATTGAATACTACCGGACAGAAACTGGCTACCTATCAAGTGAAGCAGGAGAAAAACAGTATTGACTTGCCGGTGCTTGCACCAGGAGTATATTATATCAGGGTTGCAGGGAAAATGAATACCGGAATTAAAAAATTAATGATAGAATAATATTCAGAATTTATCCAACAAAAAGAGTCGCTGGCCGGCTCTTTTTTGTTGGAAATATCACCTTTTAGAGATGAATTTGAGGAAATAGAAAATCCAACATTGGTACGGTTTCTATTCAGTTTCATTTTACCTTTTGAAAGAAATTAACCAGCAATCCATTTAATTATTTTAGGTATAAAAATAATACACCCGATTATGATGGAAATAATTATTGTGAGGAGAACTGCTGCTGCAGAAAAGTCTTTTGTTCTTTTTATAATGGGATGAATTTCCGGTGAAACCAGATCGCATAATTTTTCAATTCCGGAATTAAATATTTCAGCACTTAAAACGAGAGCAGAGCAAAGCAAAATAATCAGCCATTCTATGGTGCTGATTTGCAAAATAACGCTTGCCAAAATGATCAGAAAAAAGATAAATACCTGTATCCTGAAATTTTTCTCATGCAATAAAGCATCTCTTAAACCTTCGAAAGCGTACTTAAATGACTTTATAACTCTCATAACGGCTTTTTTAAAGTGAAGCTGTAGCCTGATTGATTCTTTTGC
>JBDSBN010000361.1:0-17247 GCA_039921585.1 Ginsengibacter sp.
GACCCGGCGATAAACCATCTGGAAACATTAATTAAAAAAGCACTGAAAGCAATTTGATAGAATTCTAACTTAATTAATTTATTGGATGCTCCTAACAAATATACTTTTGCCCATTAAGTTTGGAATGCAAAGGGTGTGCCTTTTTTCGATATTTTTTTTCATTGGAGAAGCGACACTTTTTGCCCAGGATACAACGAAATTGCCCGTTGCTGTTTCCTCCGGAAACGATACGCTACATTATCCAATTCAGGATAGAAGGGGAGACTTTATATCCACCAGACCCTCTGTTTTTGACTTTAGATCACCTTCCAATATTAAGGATTCAGTAGTATATGATCCTGTTTCCAAAACCTATACCGTGTATGAAAAGATGGGTGGCAGGAATTTTCGAATTCCAACAATCTATACCGCGGAGGAGTTTCGAAAAATGCAGGCTCAGAAATCAGAAGAAGAATACTTTCAAAAGCGCGCAAATACTCTGAGCATTCTGAACCGTGGGATGGTGAAACCAAAATTAAATTTGTATGATAATCTATTTAACCGCCTTTTTGGAAATGGAAAAGTAGATATTTCTCCTCAGGGAAATGTGGATATCACGGCCGGTTATCAGGGACAAAATATTAAAAATCCTACTTTACCGGAAAGAGCCAGGAAAAATGGCGGTCTTGATTTTGACATGGCTGCCCAGTTAAACGTCAATGCGAGCATCGGCGACAAATTAAAATTTCCGATTAGTTATAATACACTTGCAAATTTTGATTTTTCCAATCAGCTTAAGCTCGACTTCTCCGGAACGGATGATGAAATTTTAAAACGCTTCGAAGCCGGAAATGTTTCCTTCCCAAGCCGTAGTACATTGATTCCCGGAGCTCAGTCTTTGTTTGGGATAAAAACTCAATTACAATTTGGGAAACTTTTTGTCACAGGCGTATTAGCAAGTCAGAAATCACAAAGGCAGTCTGTTGATTTACAAGGCGGAGCTGCAGCTCAGCAGTTTGAATTCAAAGCAGATGATTATGAAGAAAACCGGCATTTTCTTTTAGGAGGTTATTTTCGGGATAATTATAATAAAGTAATGAGTAATCTTCCCGCTGTAAATACAGCGGTCCAAATTTTAAAAATGGAAGTTTGGGTTACAAACCGTCATGGTTCTACAACCAATACAAGAGAGATTGTCGCATTAATGGATCTGGGTGAAGCGAATCCATATAATACAAATTTTCTGGTAACAGGTACTTTGCCTGATAATAACACAAATAATGAATACAGCACGATCATTGGCTCACCCAACAGTCGGAATGCGGCCCTCATTACAAGCCAACTGACAAATATGGGTTTAAGTCCGGTACAGGATTTTGAAAAAACATTCGCCCGTAAACTGGATTCTACCCAATATTTATATAATCCGAAGGTGGGTTTTCTTAGTTTAAGTCAGCCACTTCAGGCTGATGAAGTGTTGGGTGTAGCGTATCAATATTCCTATAATGGCCGGATATATCAGGTGGGAGAATTTTCGGAAGATGTACCCCCGGATTCAACCACGAGTAACCAAAAATTACTTTTCCTCAAATTATTGAAAGCTACTTCGCAAAGACCCAATCTTCCCATTTGGGGCTTAATGATGAAAAACGTTTATAGCGTGGGATATGGTTATTTGGATCGGCAGGATTTTAATTTAAATGTATTATATGAGCAGCCGGGAATGGGGGCCAAAAGATATCTACCTTTTGGAGATTTAAATCAGGGAACGCCCATCTTGACATTAGTAAATCTGGACAGGCTTAATAATCAGAATGATCCTCAACCCGATGGGATATTTGATTACGTGGAAGGGTACACGGTACTTTCTCAATATAGCCGGGTAATTTTTCCTCTTTTGGAACCTTTTGGGCGGGACATCGCTCCGAAAGTATTTAGTAATCCTGCATTAGGAGCGGATAGTTTATTTTATCCATTGTATGATTCTATTAAAGCAACTGCTCAGCAGCGATTCCCAAATCTGGATCGTTTTCTGATCAAAGGCTCAGCCAAAACTTCATCTACTTCCGACATTAGTATTGGATATAATATTCCTCCGGGATCTGTATCCGTATCTGCCGGCGGGCAATTACTTCGTGAAAATATTGATTACACCGTGAATTATGACCTTGGTACGATCAAGATTTTAAATCAAACCATCATCAATGCAGGTTTACCTGTACAGGTAAACTTTGAAAATAATGCCACATTTGGCATGCAGGAGAAGAGTTATATGGCTCTGAGATTGGATTATCTTGCCAAAAATACTGCCCGGGAACAATTAAGTCTTGGAGCAACGATGGTCAGATTAAGTGAACGTCCGTTCTTTACAAAAGTGGATTATGGAGAAGATCCGATCAGAAATGCCATGTATGGATTTGATGTCAACTATCGGAAAGACATGCCGCGTATGACGAAGTTTCTAAACAAACTTCCATTCTATAATTCCACAGCACCTTCTTCCATAAACGCCTATGGAGAAGCTGCCTTTCTGAAACCCGGCCATGCCCCACAAATCGGACGTGGAAGTGAGGGGGTGATTTACATTGATAATTTTGAGGGAAGTAAAAGCGATATTGATCTGCGTTTTCCTCCTATTAGCTGGATGCTCGCATCTACACCGCAGGGTGCTACAAACGAAAACGGCGTTATCCTGTTTCCGGAAGCAGCCGTTTCCGGATCTTTGGATTATGGAAAGAACCGGGCGCGACTTTCATGGTATCAGATTGAACCAACTTTGCAAGATCCAAAGAATTTAAATAATCCGTTAAAAGGAAACCGGGAAGCTCTTTCTGATCCAAGAGTAAGAGCTATTTCCCAAACAGAAATATTTCCACAGCGTACCACAGACTTTGGCCAGAATCAATTAATCACTTTTGATTTATCTTTTTATCCAAAGGATCGCGGACCTTATAATTATGAAGCATCTGCAGCGAGGGTAAATGCATCTGGTAAATTTTTAAATCCTCAAAGTAAATGGGGCGGTTTGATGAGAAATATTGATCAAACGGATTTTGAAACGGCCAATATAGAATATATCGAAGCCTGGGTGCAGGATCCATTTGTATTAAATCCAAACAGCAGTGGTGGAAAGTTTTATATCAACCTAGGAAATATTTCAGAAGATGTTTTAAAAGATTCCCGCAGGTTTTATGAAAATGGTTTACCTACACCAAACCTTCCTGCCCAGGTAGATACATCTATTTGGGGAGTAGTGCCCCGGAATCCGATTCAGGTGACAAATGCATTTAGTAATGATCCGCGCGACAGGCCTTACCAGGATGTAGGATTTGATGGATTAACGGATAGTGCGGAGATCGCTTTCCGTCGGGCAGATTATCTGGATGTACTGGCTTCAAACTTTGGGACCAATTCCCGCATTTACCAGGACGCATTAAATGATCCTTCTACTGATAATTATCAATATTACAGAGGAGATAAATTAGATGCCAAATCGGCGAACATTCTGGAGCGCTACAAATTTTTTAATAACCCGCAGGGGAATAGTCCGATTGCAGATAATAATTCACAATTCTCTTCTGCCGCTACATTATATCCAGATCAGGAAGATGTAAACAGAGATAATACGTTGAATGAAACAGAAGAGTATTTCCAATATATGGTGACATTGAAACCGCCAACATCTCCGGAAATGAGCATAGGTCAAAACCACATTGTCGACAAAAAAGTGGTGACGGTAAAATTAGTGGATGGCACGGAAAGAAGTGAAACCTGGTATCAGTTAAGAATTCCGATTGATGGTTATAACAGGAAAGTTGGAAATATCCCTGACTTTAAATCGATTCGTTTTATACGCATGTTCCTGACAGGATTTGAAGATAGTGTAACTGTTCGTTTCGGTAAATTAGATCTGGTAAGAAATACCTGGCGTAAGTTTCAGTTTAAACTCGATTCAACCGGGAATTATGCGAACTCTCCCATTAATGATTTTAATGTAAGTGCAGTAAATATAGAAGAGAATGACAGACGCTCTCCGCTTCCATATCGTACTCCACGGGATATTGAAAGGGTTCAGATTTTAAGTAATAACGGGGTGAATCTTTTGCAAAATGAACAATCCCTTTCATTAAAATTTGACAACCTGGCAAAGAACGATGCGAGAGCTGTTTTCCAAACGTTTGCAAATCGGGATTTAAGGCAGTTCAAAAAATTGCAGATGTATATCCATGCTGAAAAGCAATTGGAGACCTTCTTGCAGCCGGATGCTCTTACAGCTGTAGTGCGGATTGGAAGTGATTTTGTTAGTAACTATTATGAAGTTAGAATTCCTTTAAAATTAACACCACTTGATCTTGGATTGGATCCAAACAGTAACAGATACAATGATACTTTATGGATTAGATCAAATAATCTGGATCTGGATCTGGTGGCTTTAACCAGGATGAAAACTCAAAGGAATTTATCCAGTCTTCCAATGAATCAAATTTATTCACAAATGCAGGAGAACGGACACACCTATAGTATTATGGGTAATCCAAATCTTGGTGAAATTAAAGGCGTATTAATGGGAGTGGAAAATACCAATGCCGTTTCTGCCAGCGGGGAACTTTGGTTTAACGAATTAAGACTTTCCTCTTTAGATGAAAAAGGTGGTTGGGCTGCTCTGGGTAGGGTGGATGCTACTTTGGCTGATTTAGGAACGATATCGGTTTCTGCAAATACACATAGTAATGGTTTCGGAACCCTCGAACAAAGAGTCAATGATCGGTTCAAGGATAATTTTGTACAATTTGATGCAACGGCAAATCTTGAATTAGGTAAACTATTGCCAAAAGAAGCGGGACTTTCTATTCCGTTTTATGGAAGTATTACTCAAATGATCAGTACACCGGAGTATGATCCCTTTGATATGGATTTAAGACTTCGTCAAAAACTGGATAATGCCTCAGCAAGTGATCGTGATTCTATCCGGCGCAATGCGGTGGATTTTGCTTCCATTAAAACATTCAGTTTTACGAATGTACATAAAGAAAGAAGAGGGGATAAGAAGCCTCAAATTTGGGATATAGAAAATGTGGATCTTAGTTATACTTACTCTAAAGCCGAAGCAAGAAATCCGCTGATTGATTATAATAATGTAACCAAACAGCGTGGTGGCGTTGGGTACAATTTTGCACCGCAACCAAAATTCATCGAGCCATTTAAGAAATTATTTTCCAAAACAAAAACGCATTGGTTTGATCTGGTGAAAGATTTTAATATTAATCCGGTTCCTTCTCAACTGACGTTTAAAGCAGATGTTTATCGTCAGTTTGGGGTGATCAAACCCAGGAGTATTGGTGGAGATAAATATGTCACTCCGGAAACCTACGATAAGTATTTCACCTTCGACCGGAATTATATTTTGAGATGGGATCTGACCCGTTCATTAAATCTGGATTATTCTGCCTTGAATAATGCACGGATAGATGAACCATATGGAAGACTGGATACAAGAGAAAAAAGAGATACAGTTAAGCAGAATTTCTTTTCTGGTGGAAGAAATACGGTTTTCTCCCAATCAGTTAACCTGACATATACTGTTCCGACAAGTAAATTACCTCTAACCGACTGGACCACACTCCGCTTGCGTTATGCGGCTAATTACCGTTGGATAGGTGCTTCAAGACTTGCTATTGATTTAGGTAATTTTCTTGAAAACGGTCAACAGGAAGAGGCCCAATTGCAGCTTGATTTTACGCGCCTATATGCGAAATCAAAATGGCTACGTTCATTGGAGCAGCCGAGACAAGCAAGACAACCTTCTACAGATACTTCTGCAAATAAACCACCTCAAGCACCTGCAGCACCCAATGCACAAGGCGCACCTGAAATTAACGGCTTCGCACGGGTGGTTGGTAAATTGTTGACCAGCATTAAATCGGTGAATGCAACCGTTTCGCAAAATAGTAATACGCGCTTGCCGGGTTATACGGACAGCACAAGGGCTTTGGGTCAAAACTTTAGAAGTATGGCTCCCGGGCTTGATTTTATCATGGGCCGGCAACCAGATACCAGCTGGCTTAATCGTGCAGCTGCCAAGGGTTTAATTACGCGGGATTCTCTTTTCAATGACTTGTTTGTACAAAATTTTGATCAGAGAATATCGGCATCTGCTCAATTAGAACCTTTCCGGGATTTTACAATTGATTTGAACCTGGATAAAACATTTAATAAAAACTATACAGAAACATTTAAAGATACCAGCGGAACAGGGAATCACTTTTCTCATTTAAGTCCATATATCAATGGTGGTTTTAACGTATCCTATATTGCTTTTCAGACAATGTTTGAAAAATATGATCCCAATCGGATTTCAGAAACTTTCTTAAAATTCCAGGATTACCGTCAGATTCTTTCGAGAAGATTGGGAGAACAAAATGAATACAACAAACAACAAGGTAATCCTACCGGAGCAGATGGATATGCTTTGGGATATGGACGATATGCAGTGGATGTATTAGTACCCGCTTTTTTAGCAGCTTATACCGGGAAAGATCCTGAAAAAATAAGTTTAATCAAACAGCAGAACAGTCATATTAAATCCAATCCGTTTAGCGGCATTTTACCAAAACCAAACTGGCGAATTGCCTATAATGGATTAAGTCGCATTCCTGGTCTGGATAAAATATTTACCAACTTTTCTGTCACCCATGCTTATAATGGAAGTGTCGGAATGAATAGTTTTACTTCTGCTTTAAGATATCAGGATGTATCGAGGTATAATTATCCATCATTTATAGATACCGTTTCCCGGAATTATATTCCGTTTTTCCTGGTGCCGAATATTTCCATTCAGGAACAATTTGCGCCGTTGATCGGGATTGATATGAGTTTTACAAACCAGTTTAACCTGAAGTTTGATTATATCAAACAACGTCAATTAAGCCTTAGTTTAGTCGATTATCAATTGAGTGAAGTTCGTTCTACGGAATATACATTTGGTGCCGGTTATCGCAAACGTGGTTTAAGGTTGCCATTCAAACTTCCCTTCTCCAAATCCGATAGCAAAACGCTGGATAATGAGATCAATTTCCGGTTGGATTTCCGGGTAAGGGACAACGTGAGTTCGAATAGTCGCCTGGATCAGAATAGCTCTTTTGCCACCAATGGCAGCAAGGAGATTACGATTAGTCCTACGATCGATTATTACATCAGCAACCGGGTGAATTTGAAGTTTTATTTCGATCAGAGAAGAGTAAATCCATATATTTCATCTTCTGCGCCTACAGTGGATACAAGGGCGGGGGTACAGGTAAGGATTTCGCTTGCGCAGTAGGGGGTGGTATTATTAGATCCCTTCTTTTTACTTTGAAGCTCATTAATTCTTCAATTTGAGCTACAATAGAGTTTATTTGAGCCTAATTTAAATATAGCTCATTATGATTATCAATACAGCTCATAAATTTAAGTAATTGAGCTATATTTACAATATCATTGAGCTTAAAATTAGTCGACATGTACGAAGATTTGCTGGAACATATCAGAAATTACCCTTTACTCTCTTCTAGTGAAATTTATAGTGGTATTCAAACTTCGTATAGCTATCCGACCCTTAAACGTACGTTAACGAAACTTGTTAAAAATAATTTTATTATAGCAGAAGGAAAAGGAAAAGGGACCAAATACCGGTTGAGTCCTTCTTATGAATTATTAGTGGATATTGTAGTTGATCATTATTTTCGACTTGAGCAGGATGAAAGAAAAATAAAGGATAGCTTTAATCATTCCCTGATTCCTGAAATCTTAACTGATGCACAATTATTTACGACTGAGGAATATAAGGAGTTAGCGGCTATGCAGGCTAAGTTTACTGATAATATTGCACTTCTTTCAAAAGCAGAATATGCGAGGGAGATGGAAAGACTGGCTATTGACCTAAGCTGGAAATCATCACAGATAGAAGGAAATACTTACTCTCTGCTTGAGACTGAACGGTTGTTCAAAGAACAGAAAACGGCAGAAGGCAAGTCAAAAGACGATGCCACCATGCTGCTGAATCATAAAGAATCAATCAACTTTATATTTGCAAACCCCGATTACGTAGTTCCACTAACGATACGGGTTATAGAAGATATCCATAGCATACTGATACAGGATTTGGAGGTTGACCGTAATATTCGGCAGAGAAGAGTAGGTGTTACAGGAACTAATTATAAACCACTTGATAATGAGCATCAAATACGTGAAGCACTGGATGCTATGTGCACTTTGATTAATGCGAAAGAAAATATATTTGATAAATCTCTTCTGGCATTGATTTTACTTTCTTACATTCAGGCTTTCAACGATGGTAATAAAAGAACCGCCCGGATTATAAGCAATGCTCTCTTAATTGCTAATCAGTACTGTCCCATCTCATATAGAACGATTGATGCAATTGAGTATAAAAAAGCAATGTTGATATTTTATGAAAAAAATAATATCAGTGCTGTTAAACAGATATTCAAAAGTCAGTTTGAATTTGCGGTGAATACTTACTTTTAGGGAGAAAGAGTATTTTGATCCGATATTTATCACATTGCAAAGCCCTTCAAAGAATAGGTGATTTTGGTCGATACTTAAATTCTTACTGGAAAACTGCTTTGTAAAATTCTCACTCCTCAAAATACACCCGCTTCACCCGCTGCGATATACCCGTCATTATTTCATAGGGAATTGTGCCCGCCCAGACTGCCAGCATGGGTAAAGAAGGGTTTTCGCCAAAGACAATCACATCATCGCCCTCCTGTATATTTTCCAAACCGGTGATGTCCAGCATAATCATATCCATACATACATTCCCGATAACAGGAGCAAGTTTACAGGCTACCAGCATTTTCCCTCTTCCATTTCCTAAACTACGCGGATAGCCATCGGCATAGCCTAATCGAACAGTCGCAATCGTACTGTCTTGTAATAATTTCCCATGTCGGCCATAACCAATCGTTTCCTCCGCAGGTACTTTTCTTATTTGGGAAATGGTGGTTTTTAAAACAGAAACATTTTGCAATTGCGCCTGCATTTTTTCATTGCTATCAATGCCATATAACCCAATGCCCAAACGCACCATATCCATTTGCAATTGCGGCAACCTGCTAATGGCTGTTGTGTTTGCAATATGCCTGAGAAAGGTATACCCGATTTTGTCTTCAATTGCATTGGTGCACCGTATAAAGATGTCGTACTGCTGAAAGGTAAATTCATCCTTACTTTCTTCATCACTTGCAGCAAGATGGGTGAAGACAGAGTTTACCTGAATAAATTTATTCAGATTAAGCAAAGAGCTCAATTCGTCGATCTCATGTTCTAAAAATCCTAACCGGTGCATTCCGGTGTCAATTTTTAAATGAACCGGATATTTTTCAATGTCATTTACTTGCAAATAATGTTCGAAAGCATGTAGAATCCGGAAGGAAAAGATTTCTGGTTCCAGATTATGATTGACAATTGCCTCAAAAGTGGTTTCATCAATATTCATGACCATAATAGGCAAAGAAATGCCCGCTTTACGAAGTTCCACACCTTCGTCCGCATAAGCTACTGCCAAATAATCCACCTTGTTATATTCCAAAACTGAAGCGATTTCATGACTTCCGGTTCCATAACTGAATGCTTTTACCATGGCCATTATTTTCGTGGCAGGTTTTAATATTTCACGATATTTTTTCAGATTATAAACCAGGCTATTCAGATTAATGGAGAGCACCGTCTGATGCACTTTGTTTTCCAGCAGGTGACTGATTTTTTCGAACTCAAATTTGCGTGCTCCTTTAATCAAGATACTTTCATCATTAAAATGATGCAGTTGAATTTCTTTTAAGAAGTGGTCTGTCTGAGAATAAAATACCGGGTTTTTGATAGCTGAAAAGATGGATTGATGCTTTTGAATTTCCGGTCCAATTCCGATGAGCGTATCAATATGGTGGTGTTGCAATAGAGTTGCTACCTGTTTATATAGTTGTTCAGACTCCATTCCCGATTGTGAAATATCCGAAAGAATGACGGTCTTTTTTGGGTGGTTTTTTTGCTGACGCAAAAAGTCGAGAGCAATACTCAAAGAGTGCAAATCGTTGCTGTAACTATCGTTTAGTATGGTGCACCGGTTAATTCCCGGCTTTATTTCCAGCCGCATGGCTACCGGTTCAAGTTTTTCAAACCGTTGAAGCATCTCCGGAATTGCCACATCCCGAAAGATCAAAAGGCACAAGCATTGAATAGCGTTTTCAACAGAAGCATCATCACTGAAAGGAATCGATATGGAGTAGCTTTTTCCAAAAGCAATTCCTTCTATATTGGTATGGGAAGACTTACCTTGATCGGAGTCTTCTATAAAGACATTCTTTTTAATGGTTGTTATTCTAAAATGGCAGTCTTCATTTTCTCCCCACTGAAATAGTTTTAATCCCTGGTTTTCCTTTTGAAAAGCCAGAACTTCATTTTTTATCCAAATATCATTGGCACAAAAAATAAGCACCTTAGCATTCTTAAATAATTCCAGCTTCTCCCTCAGTTTCTGTGTCTTATTTAAAAATCCTTCGTCATGGGCAGTACCAATATTGGTTAAAATTCCAATTTTTGGCTGAATAATTTTTTCCAGTTTGGCCATTTCATCCACAAGTGAAATTCCTGCCTCGAAAATACCTAAAGTATGTTGCGGCCGAATATTTAAAATACTGATGGGAACACCTATTTGCGAGTTATAACTCTTTGGACTGCGAACAATGGAAGCGGTATTTTGAAGTAATTGATTCAGCCATTCTTTTACAACCGTTTTTCCGTTACTGCCGGTAATACCAATGACGGGTAATTTTTGAAATTGATTCCGGTGATGTATAGCTAAATCTTGTAAGGCATTGACTACATCTGAAACGAATAAAACATTTGCTAAAGGAACATTTTTTATACTAAAATCCGAATCATCGATCAAAAAATGTCTGACACCCTTTTGATATAATCCTTTGATAAATTGAGTCGCATTTTGCTGCCTGTTTTTTAAAGCAAAAAAAATTGTTTTTTCAGGAGCATTTATCCGTCTGCTGTCGAGGCATAGAAATTCAGGTTGGGTAAGATGTTGATTTTCTTTGATCCATTTTG
This sequence comes from Ginsengibacter sp., assembly GCA_039921585.1. Taxonomy (GTDB): domain Bacteria; phylum Bacteroidota; class Bacteroidia; order Chitinophagales; family Chitinophagaceae; genus Ginsengibacter. Next base: position 11,095 of record JBDSBN010000361.1, read on the forward strand.
TCTTGCAGATCTCAGAAATTTCAGCGATGCTATAGTGGATACTTACCGTCAATTTTCTTTAATTTATTTTCTTCCTGTTGATTCTTATATAATGAAAATAAGATGGAACCTCCCAGGCAGGATACAATAGCCATAAGAGAAACCCAAACAGGGAAGTTAATCCCAAAAAAGGAAATAAGCATTTTTGCTCCGATAAATATTAAAACGATGGCAATACCTTCTTTAAGATAATTGAATTTTTCTACGGCACCTCTCAATAAAAAGAATAGTGAACGCAACCCCAAAACAGCAAATGTGTTCGAAGTATAAATGACCATTTTGTTTTGGGTGATGGCAAAAACTGCAGGAATAGAATCCAGCGCGAAAACAATATCTGTTGCTGCAAGCATGATGAGCACCACAAATAACATGGTGTAATGTTTCTTACCATCAATTCTCATGGTAAATTTTCCACTGCTGTTGTCAGATGTCAGTGGAACAAGTCTTTTCAGAATTTTATAAACAGCATTATCTTCTGCTTTAAATTCTGCTTCTGAATCCACAACAAACATTTTAACACCCGTGTAAACCAGAAACGCTCCAAAAATATATAAGATCCAATGGAATTGTTCAATCAGAACAATCCCGACTGTTATGAACAGAATTCTTAAAAGGATTGCCAAAAGAATACCCAGGAGTAAAACTCTGTTTGAATGTCTTTCGGGAATATTGTAATAAGAGAAAATGAGAATGAAAACGAAGATGTTATCAATACTTAGCCCCCATTCCATCAGGTAGGCACTCAGATATTCTATTGCTAAGGTGGAACCATCCTCAAACCATACAAATACACCAAAGCCAATACCCAGACTAACCCAGAAAAGCGTTTGGTAAAAAGCTTGTTTGATGGTAATTGAATGGCCTTTGCGGCTTAATAAACCCAGATCAAATATGACAGCTATTACCAATACAATTCCGAAAACCAAATACGTTACTTCTGTTGCTGTCATGTTTTATTTTTAAAGGGAGTGCAAATATAAGTTGGAGGATATAAAAATCTGCCGGGTTACAAAATATTTCTCCCTTTGATAGTTTAATGAAGCCTGTTACGGTGCAATTTTAACATATTTTCTTTTTCTGATCCACTGATAAGTGAAGCCAAAAATAAGTATCAGGATTATCGGAATGGAAAGGTTTATGATTTGCCAGAAATGTCTGTCAGCATTTATTTTTTTAATATCCAACAAGCGTAACTGATAATCTTTTCCTCTGGCCTCACTTAACTTTCCTTCATCAACGATATACTCTAATGCGTTTTCTACAAATTGCCGGTTGGCAAATTGATATTCGTACTGACTGCCAATTGTGTAGTGGTTTACACCCATCGGAATTGGATTTCCTTGCATCACGCCATTTAATACAATATCCCCGTCGGACACCAAAATAATTTTACTATTTTTGATTCCGTCCCCTAAAAATGGAGTGCCAAAATTTTGGAGAGTATCCATTTTACTTCGGCTGATTCTGTTTTTATAGAGCGATGGAAACTTGCCTTCCAATAATACACCAGTAAAGAGTCCTTTTTGATTGAATTGAGCATCTACCGGGGCATTTCTATTTTCAGTACCACTTATTAAGGCCGGAGTTGATATACTTCTGGAGTTATCAGAAGATTTTAAAAGAATTGTTTTTGTAATTCCCGGCGCAGCAACTGTATCAATTGTATTGACAAACTTTCCAGATACCAGGCCTAAATTTTTATTAATCACACTGTTTTGGGAGGATTCAAATAAAGGAAAATAATTCCAATGCAGAAACTCATACTGATCCTGATTATTGACACTGAATGGCAAAAAGTCGCATTGCAAATCCATTAGTAAATCCGGATTAATTCGTGCGCCATATCTGAATAGTAGATCATTTAACTGAAGATTGCGGTCATAGGCGATAACCTGATTTTTGATTTGCAAACTATCCATCTCAGCTTCCAACCGATCGATGAAGAGAATCAAATTCCCACCCCGCATGACATATTGATCTATTTTAAGTTTTTCATCATCCGAAAAAGCTAGTGTAGGCTTGACCATTATTAGCGCCTTAAAAGTATCTGGTATAACCGGCTCCTGTGCAAGATTCACGGTGAAAAGTTCATAATCTTTCTTCAATACGTTCTCTACTAAATCGTAGGTGTTGATTCCCGTAGGTTCACCGTGTCCGGTTGCGTAAGCAATCAGTGGACGATGAGGGTTGATCATTTTTAAAAGTGCATCAGCAAATTTATATTCTAATAACGCCTCAGCGCTGTTCAGCTCCGGCGGTGTGATAATTGCTTTTGTGCCCGTATATAAATTGACAGCCTGAAGCTTTCCCTTATAATTGACCAATGCGGCAGGATATACATATTGAGATTGCTCCCCTGCTTTTAATTGTATTTTTAGATTTATGGGAATGATGCCCAGAGAAGTTAGCGTATCCGCATAAGTTATTCCTGATCCGGGCATTACATCTTCTGCAGATATAAGTTTATAGTGAATTTTACCACGGGAGTAATCCTTAAATTCCTGTAAAGTCTCCAAAGAGGTCGCTGCAAGTTTTTTGAATCCTGAGGGAAGATCCCCTTTTAAAAAAACCAATACTTCTGCCGGTTCATCTATGTTTTTTAAAACATCCTTTACCGGCTCACTGATCGTAAACCGCTTTTCATGCGTGAGATCAATACGTGTATGGAATAAAGAAGCAAGGTAATTGACTGCCAAAAAACCTGCTACTGCAATAACCCACCACCATTTGTTTTTTAAAGAAGAGTTCATTTTGATGGGCTTATTTTTTATGTAAATTTTCTTGTGTGGCAAATAAGAAAAGGAAGATAATACTAAGAAAGTATATCAGATCCCGGCTGTCAATGACACCGCGGCTGATACTTTGGTAATGAAAATCGATTCCAATCATTTCGATATAATAATCAGCATTTCCAGTAAAAACGGGTAATTGACTGAGCGCACCAAATCCAAAATATAGAACGATACAGGCAAAAGCGCTAAGGAGAAAAGAAATTACAGCGTTGGAGGTAATACTTGAACACCATAAACTAATCGCTGCAAATACAGCCCCCAGAAAGAAAAGCCCTATGTAGGATCCGATCACAGCTCCTGTATCAATTCCACCTGTAGATGATAATGCCTGTATGGTGATTACGTATAATATAGTAGGAATAAGCGCGATGAGAATGATGAGCAGCAAGGCTGCGTATTTACCAATGACAATGTGCCACCTGGTCAATGGACGGGTTTTTAAAGTTTCGAAAGTTCCGGTCTTAAATTCATCTGAAAGACTGCGCATGCTGAGAGCAGGAATTAAGAAAATGAAAACCCAGGGAGCTAAATCAAAAAATGCTACAAGAGTAGCATACCCAAAATCGAAAACATTGCTATCTTTTAATATAAAAAGATACAGAGCATTCACAATTAGAAATAATATAATTGTCAGGTATCCTGTCAGACTACTGAAAAATTGATGTAACTCTTTTTTTGCTATTGCTATAATAATCAGGTTAAAGCTGAAAAATAAATAAAACTTTTTGATATTGATGAAATCAATTGGTTTGTATTAAAAACTTTCACTCTTTATTGAATGGATTCTTTATTTATAAACTGCTTTTTTAAAAAGCTTTTAGACAAGTTTTGATTAGAACTATTGTTGTCAAATGATTTTTAAACTCTGGAAATTGAATGGGAATTAATTGAAATGTTGAGTGGGGTTGCTAAAAAGAATAGTGTATTTGTAATCCTCCTTACGTATTGTATTGCAATATTTTATGTTTATAAAAAATAATTTTTAACAAGCAGCGTTTTGTTAAAAGATGTTGTCTTAGGTTATTATTGCTGCTAGCTTTTTTTAAAGAGAAAATGATTGAATTGAAAAGCAATTTTTTCTCGGTTCATCTATAATTTATTTACCAAAACACTCTGCAAACCCCTGTTACAGGGGTTTTTTCGTTATTACTCTGTTTGTAAAATATTTCTAATAAATGATTGTTAAAGGAAACTTCTGATAGTTCATAATAAAAAAACCGTTTTCTATAAAACGGTTTGCTTGTTTTAATAGAACTTAAATATTAAACTCCAAAACTTTCACCGCAACCGCAGCTCCTGGATGCATTCGGATTTTCAAAATAAAATCCCTTCCCATTAATTCCATCACTGAATTGCAAAGTTGTATTTACCAGGTATAGGAAACTTTTTAAATCAGTTACTAATTTTATTCCCTTGTCTTCAAATTCCTGATCCATAGGTTTACTTTCGTTATCAAAATCCATTTTGTAGCTCAAGCCGGAACATCCGCCACTTATCACACTGACCCTTACAAAATATTCGGTAAGACTTTTTTGCTCATCATTTAGAATTTGAATGACCCTTTCTTTTGCTTTATCACTTATATAAATCATCTGACTTTTCTTTATTTTATATTATCTAACCTCGTGCCGTTCTGATATTTTGGCAAATTGGCAGAGTGTACATTTTTATTATTCCTTGTTAAAATAACCTTTTTTACTCAGTTAAGGATTTCTCCATTGAGTTAACGGTATCTTTTACATAATCTATCGCATAATCAATTTCTTCTTCGGTTGTAAATCTTCCCAGGCTAAAACGAATTGCTGATTTAGCCAGTTCGTCATTTCCATACATGGCTTTCAATACATAGGAAGGCTCCAGGCTAGATGAGGTACATGCAGATCCGGCGCTAACCGATATGTTTTTATTTAATTGAATCAGCAGATTTGCATCTTCATTTTGCGTAAAGCTCACATTGACCACATTGGGCAATCTCAAATCAGGATGACCGTTTAATACAACCCCTTCAATTTTCAATAATTCGTTCTCTAATTTATTCCGTAATTTTTTGATACGTTTACCATCTTCCTCCATTTTCCATTTACTTATTTCGCAAGCCTTTCCAAATCCTGCAATGCCCGGAACATTTAATGTGCCGCTGCGCATTCCACGTTCATGTCCGCCGCCATCTATTTGGGCAACCACTCTTACTCTTGGATCTTTTCGCCTGATGTAAAGGGCGCCCGTGCCTTTTGGGCCGTACATTTTATGAGCTGAAAATGCCATAAGATCAATCCCGTCTTCTATCACATCAACCGGTATTTTTCCTATTGCCTGGGTGGCATCCGTAAAAAATAATATCCCGTTCTTTTTTGCCAGAGCACTGATTTCTTTTATCGGTTGAATAGTGCCCGTCTCATTATTTCCATACATAATGGATATGAGAATGGTGTTTGGCTTAATGGCATTTTCCAATTCTTCTACACTAATTAATCCTTCTTTATTTACCGGGAGGTACGTAATCTCGCAACCGGTGGATTCCAGATGTGTACAGCTATCCTGAACAGCTTTATGTTCTGTTTTAACCGTAATAATATGATTCCCTTTGGCTACATACATTTCCGCAACGCCTTTCAGGGCAAGGTTTATAGCCTCAGTAGCTCCTGATGTGAAAATGATTTCTTTTGGTATGGCATTGATTAATCGGGCTACCTGCTCGCGTGCAAATTCAACCGCTTCTTCTGCCTCCCAGCCATAAGGATGACTATGACTTGCTGCGTTTCCATAGTGTTTGGTAAAGTAAGGAAGCATTTCTTCTAATACTAAATCATCCATTCTGGTGGTGGCATTATTATCAAGATATACAGGCAGGTTTAACATGGTCGGTTCAATATTTTGCTCTACAAATTTAACCCTTTAGGCTCTAAATAGAAAGTTATGATTTTTAGAGAAAGATGTAATTGAAAATAGAGGAGGCAAACAAATCATTTTTAGAACTTTCCGTTATTTTTATTTTCATGGTATCAGATTTAAATAATACCCAGGAAACTCTTACAATTCCTGTTTAAAAAAAACTGAAGCACTGAATAGAGATTACTTTCAATTTTATCCTGCTTTAATTCGTTTATTTTTGAAGAAAAAGTATTCTATGCAAAAGATCGAACATATTGGCATTGCGGTGAAAAATTTATCTGCATCTATTCCCTTATTTGAAAAATTGCTAAATACAAATTGTTATAAAATAGAGGAGGTAGAAAGTGAAAAGGTCAATACTGCTTTTTTTCAAACCGGTGATAGTAAAATCGAATTAGTGGAAGCGTTAGATCCGGAAGGAGTAATCAAT
>JBDSBN010000362.1:0-8935 GCA_039921585.1 Ginsengibacter sp.
GTTGGTAGATCCAAAATTCCGTGAAAGATCCCAACAGGATATAGTAGATATGGTGAACCGAAATTTAAAAAGATTCCCACAAGGACGTGCCTTCGCTACGCAGGAACAAACTATTTCTGTAAATAGACGTGGAGGTCAACCTGTTCAATTTGTTTTGCAGAATAATAATTTCGATAAATTAAAAGCTGTTCTTCCTTTATTTTTAGAAGAAGCAAATAACAGTTCTGTTTTGCAGGGAGTAGATGCAGATTTGAAATTCAATAAACCTGAATTACGCATAAATATCGATCGCCTTCGTGCAAGTGAGCTGGGAGTGAGCATTGCAGATATTAACCATGCATTGGAACTGGCATATAGCGACCGTAGGTTAGGATATTTTTATAAGGAGGGAAAACAATATCAGGTGCTGGGTCAGGTAGACCGGAGCGACCGGGATGATCCGGATGATATTTCCAAAATAAGGGTTCGGAATAACCGGGGAGAAAGTATCGGATTAGATAATTTAGTAACAACAGAAGAAGCATCGTCACCTCCAACTATATATCATTTCAACCGATACAAATCTGCCACCGTTTCCTCCGGACTTGCTGCGGGACACACTGTAGGTGATGGCATTAAAGAAATGGATCGGATAGCGGATAAGCTTCTGGATGAAAGTTTCAATACTGCTCTTAGCGGAACTTCCAGAGATTATCAGGAAAGTTCCGGGAATACGGCTTTTGCATTTATACTTGCGTTAATATTGATTTATCTGGTACTATCCGCACAATTTGAAAGTTTTATTGATCCTTTCATTATTATGATTACTGTTCCACTTGCTCTTGCAGGAGCGTTGCTATCACTTTGGATCTTCGATCTCACCTTTAACATCTTTTCTCAGATAGGAATGATTATGTTAATCGGACTTGTAACAAAAAATTGAATATTGATTGTGGAATTTGCCAATCAAAAAAGGAAAGCCGGCCTCGGCAAAACAGACGCCGTAGTTGAGGCTGCCTATCTTAGATTACGTCCTATATTAATGACCAGTTTGTGTATGGCTTTGGGAGCATTGCCTCTGGCATTATCTATCGGAGATGCTTCTACCAGCCGTATTCCACTAGGTATTGTGATAGTAGGCGGAATCATGTTTTCCCTTATACTTACTTTGTACGTTGTACCAGCTATGTACGGTTTCTTTTCATCCAAAAAACGTGAACTGCATGAGGCTTTTCAATAAACAATTCTGGCTAATATTTATAATAGGAACGACATTCACCTCTTCTGGTTTTGGTCAAACAGATATGCTTACTGCACAGGATGCTATCCGATATGCTATTGAGAATAATTATGGCATTCAAATAAGTAGAAATGAAGTAGAAATTGGATCGATTAATAACAATTGGGCCAGAGCAGGAGCAGTTCCAGTTATTAGCGCTACGGCTAATAAGAGTATGGGTTTAAGTAATCTGGATCAAAAACTCAATAACGGAACAATCACCCAAAAGAAAGGAAGCACCACGCAAAATTTAAATGCCGGTGTGGCTGTTAACTGGAGAATATTTGATGGTTTTAGAATGTTTGCAACGAAAGAAAAGTTAGAAGAGTTGGAAAGAAGAGGAGAATATGTTTTCCGCAGAAACCTGAATGAGACGATTTATAACGTCGTAACTTCCTATTACAGATTAGTTACCTTACATGAACAATTTGAAGCATCCGAGGAACAGATAAATTTATATACAGAAAGATATAATCTGGCACAACGCAAATATGAAATTGGCACAGGGGCTAAATTTGAAGTGTTGGAAGCTGAGGTAGATTTAAATGGCCAACGTTCCAATTTGCTTTCTTTAGAAAATGAAATAGCAATTGCAAAATCCTCTCTGAATAATTTAATGGGCAGATTGCCCAGTATTAACTTTCAGGTAATTGATACCATTGTCGTCCAACCATTACCTTCATTGACAGAAGTCAACGCCAAAATAGAGCTTTATAATCCGGAAATAATGCTTGCTAACAGTGAACTGTCTATTTTAATGCAAACAAAGAAGGAAATCAATGCAGACAGATTACCAACAGTAAATTTAAATGGCTTTTACAATTTTGCCAAAAGCAGAAATAGTGCAGGATTCACCTTATTTAATCAATCCTATGGGCCATCAGGTTCCATTGGAGTAAGCATCCCCTTATTTAATGGCGGATTAGTAAAAAAACAATTGCAAATTGCTGATATTGATATCACGAATCATGAACTTTCTATTTCCGAACTCAAAAACAATATTGCCACTGCAGTAAATAACGCATATATTAATTACCACAATTCTTTAAAAGCGATAGAATTGGAAAAACAGAATCTTGTTCTTGCTACAGAAAATATTAAGATTGCAATGGAAAGGTATCGTGTATTAAATATTACGTCTGTTGAGCTAAGACAAATACAAATTAGCTACAATTCCGTAAAAAACCGCTTATATAATGCCTTGCTTGAAGCTAAAATTGCAGAGGCAGGAATAGCTCTCCTTAGTGGAGATATCAACTCAATTTAAATATTTCGAATAAATATTTGTAATATTGATATATTATTATATTTTTGAGAACTTTTTACCGTTATTTCGAACTTTGGCCTGGAAGTTGTATTCCACCTAAATGTTCAATACACATCCATCCACTATTTTATTAACTACCATTTAATTTACTTCTAAATGAAATTATATGAAAATTTTCAATTCTTTTGTAGTAGTGGTTTGTGTCATCCTTTTCGTTTCCTGTAAAAAGAATCCTGAAAGAACAGGGCCTTTTAAAGAAACAACTTACAAAACATTAGGTTCTTATGATAATAATGGTCTTCCCGGATACCTGGAACAACCAGACATCATTTCTCCTCAATTACGCGTTTTTATGAATTCTTATTTAGTGGATAGTAGAAATCTCACTATTTCCAATCCTGAATTATTTAATACAAATGCAATCGCAGATATTACCATTGTAAAACCAACAACCTTGTATATGACCTATGTCCATCAGGCTACCGATGGAAATAGCGCTTTGGGATTTTATACCTACCCTACCAACAATCCCCCACTAAAAGCTAAGGATATTAAAGAGATTGTTTACGCATTTCCAAATGCCGGCGGAAAAACCACCCTAAAACCAGGGGATAAGGTAAAACTTGGATCATTTTCACCCGGTACATCCGTAGGATTTGTTTTATTGGTAAATGCCTGGGATCTGGAAACAAGAAAACTCAATCCAAATGCTATCCATTATTGCACTAATGATATTTTAAATCCGGAAACTGACCCATCCCTTAGAAAGCATGCGGTTTTGATTAATTATGCTCCCGAAAATAAAATATTAATTGGTTTCGAAGATCAAAACAGGATGAGTCCGGGATGTGACCACGATTTTAATGATGCCGTTTTTTATTGCACGATTGTTTTTAATTAGACATCCGGTTTTCAGAAAGAGGATTCCCTGACCATTCCCTATATTTGCTGCCAAATAAATAAAATGAAACAGTCAGATACTCCTCTAGTTGGTATAATCATGGGCAGCGATAGTGATTTACCGATCATGCGTAAAGCTGCTGACATACTTAAAGATTTTGGAGTGCATTACGAGCTTACAGTTGTGTCTGCGCATCGTACACCCTTACGGATGGTCGAATACGCTACAGAAGCCTACAACAAAGGCTTAAAAGTGATTATAGCTGGAGCCGGAGGAGCTGCTCATTTACCTGGTATGGTCGCCTCCCTTACTACATTGCCGGTTATAGGAGTTCCTATCAAGTCATCTAACTCAATTGATGGCTGGGATTCTGTCTTATCTATTTTGCAAATGCCCAATGGAGTACCGGTTGCAACAGTCGCTTTAAATGGCGCTAAGAATGCTGGAATATTAGCCGCAGAAATGATTGCAATCTCAGATAGCAATCTCACAAAAAAATTGGAGGACTATAAAATTAAAATAAAGGAAGAAGTAGAAGAAAAAATTAAAAAAATTGAAAAAGAATTTGGACAATAGAAAAAGACTCTAAGAATCGTCCAATTCATTCAAATTTTCTCAAAACATATGGCACATGAATCAACGGGAATCTTCCTCTTCCAATACACAAAACATCTGATCAAGCGCCAGGGAATTTGCATATAAAATATTCAAAAACTCCTTTCCAAACCGGGCATAAAAGAGCATAAAGTTTTCTGTTCTTTCCTGCAAGCCATCCTCCGGGAATAAATTCTTGAAAATTTTAGATAATTGATTTTGCTGAGCCTCAAACTTTCTCTTTTCTGCCCGAAAAATCTTTTTTTCCAAAGCCGAAAGATTTTTCAGATGTTTTGTTTCCAGGGCGGAAGTATGATATATGAGCGTAGTATCTACCTTCTTAACTAAGTTTTTTATTAAATAATATATTTCCTTCAATTGTCCCTTTTCAGCATCTAGTTTCAGGTTTAATTGAGTTTCCTTTTCCACTAATTGATTCATCAATTTCATTTCACCCTGGAATAAACTCATGGAATCCAGATCCAGTTTTTCTAAAAGCAATTTGTACTTATTCTCAATAATTAAAAAAGAGTTTCTAAGAATTAATACAGGATATGGGACTTTATAATGCCCAAACAAATCCTTTAATTGCAAACAATAGGCTAGTTCACCTCCTCCTCCAATCCAGGCTACATCAGGCAAAATATATTCCTGGAACAATCCGCGTAATATAACATTCGGGCTAAATCTTTCAGGAAAGTTTTTTAATTCCTCCTTAATAGATTCTTTAGTGAATGAAATATCCGTATTATGAACTATAAATCCGTCTTCTACAGATACAATTCGGTTCCTGATCGAGTCTTTCAGATAAAACAAATTAATCTCTCTAGGGTATGCCTGCGCTTTATAATCTTCCGCTAATTTTTCGGATGTTGCCTCAACTATTTTCGATGAGGTATGATTAAAAATATCTTCTTCGATGATATTCCGGATTTCATGTTTGAAGGCAGCCTTATCAGATAAAAAGACAATTAATCCAAATTCTTTAAATAACTCATTCACAAATTTAAATGTCGCTTCCTCAATGGTACTCCCTGCTTTATAAGAATTTTTCAAGATGGTTACAAGCTCTTTTCCATAGTTCTCAGCCAGTAATCTTCCGGCTATTTGATCTATTAATTGAATGAGTGCCTGATCAATTTTCATTCTTCCAACAGCGCCTGTTTGGTTGGTTTTCCATTCATACCTGGTCCCGTCAATAACAACATGATTTAATTCCTGCAGATCCGCATCCTCACTTCCCATAAAAAATACCGGAACAAATTTGTATCGCGGTAAATCTTCTTTTAAACTTTCGCACAACTTAATCGTGTGCATTATTTTATAGATAAAATACAGATGGCCTGTAAATAGATTTGGTTGATGAGCCGTGCAAATTGTAAATGTATTTTCTTCTAAAAGTGAGTCAATATTGCTGTTTACCAAATTGGAAGTTGGTATATTCTCATATTGAAGCCTTAACTGTTCTACCAGAAGTAACCGGTTTGTTGGAAAATTCTGCCTTTGGGATATTGCAGATTTAATACCATCTAAACTTACAGGATGCTCATAGAAAGGGTTCAATTCATCGGCCTGCTTTACGTAATCCAAAACAATTTTGGAAAACTTTCCTGTTTGAGGGTAGGGTACAATATTTGATTTAAATAGTCTATCCAATGCCTTTTTTTTACAAAGATAAGTAACAGAGTTTAGCCTGAATTTTGAATTGATAAGTTACAATTCGGGAGTGACTACTACTCCCTCCAAATCGTAATCATATGCGCTAGTAATTTTCACTTGAACAAAATCACCCGGATTTAATTTTACTGAAGAATTTACGATCACTTCATTATCTACTTCTACACTATCAAATTCTGTACGACCCAGATATTTACCCGCTTCTTTTTTATCAATAATTACTTTAAACGTTTTCCCAATTTTTTCTTCATTCTTTTGATAGGAAATTTCTTGCTGAAGGTTCATGATTTCCTGTGCCCTGCGTTCCTTTTCCTCTGCCGGCACATCATCTACCATATCATGGGCAATGGTGTTTTCTTCATGGGAATATGTAAATATACCCACCCGATCAAATTCCATTTTCTTCAAAAAGGTTTTTAATTCTTCCACATCTTCCAGGGTTTCTCCCGGAAAACCAGCAATCAAGGTTGTTCTGATACAAATACCAGGAATCCTGGATTTAATTTCTCCGATAATATCCTCCATTTCTTCCCTCGTGATCTGCCTTTTCATGGCCTTCAACATACGGTTACTTGCATGCTGTAAAGGCATATCGAGGTAATTGCAGATATTATCATGCTCCTTCATCGCATCAATAATTTCTATGGGAAATTTTGATGGATATGCATAATGCAACCTGATCCATTCCAAACCAGGAATTGAAGCCAAAGCATGGAGAAGTTTGGGTAATTCTCTTTTTTTATAAATATCCAACCCGTAATATGTCAGCTCCTGAGCTATCAACATGATTTCTTTGACACCTCTTTTAACTAATAATTCCGCTTCAGCCACCAGAGATTCTATTGGACGGCTTACATGTTTTCCGCGCATTAAGGGAATAGCGCAAAAAGAACAAGTACGATTACAGCCTTCGCTAATTTTTAAATAAGCATAATGATTTGGAGTACTCAATAATCTTTCACCAATCAACTCTGCCTTATAATCTACTTCAAATTTGCGCAGCAAAAGCGGCAATTCTAATGTTCCAAAGAATGCATCCACTTCGGGTATTTCATCTTCCAGGTTTTGTCTATATCTCTCACTAAGGCACCCAGTCACATAAACCTTTTCTATTTTTCCACGCTTTTTTAAATCCACCTGTTCCAGAATAGTATTGATACTTTCTTCTTTAGCTAAATCGATAAATCCACATGTATTGACAACAACAATATTGTGATCTAGTTTTTTACTTTCATGCTGAACATTTATTTCAGCAGCTGATAATTGACCGCTCAATACTTCACTGTCCACCATGTTTTTACTGCACCCCAGGGTGATGATGTTTACTTTGTCTTGTTTGTGTTTTGTTTTCATGGATTTAAAACTGTGATAACTCTACAGCATTGTGCACTCACCTCTCAGCCGGTTATCTTTTATAATTGACTTTTATTATTATCGAATCTGTCTGTTTTATTATTAATCGGTTAAAATCGAGTTTTTATATTTTCTCCACACCACCAAAAAGGCTATCAACGAAATCTTTTTTATTAAAAACCAATAAGTCAGTGGCTTGTTCACCCACTCCAATAAATTTCACCGGAATTTTAAATTGATCGGCGATTGCCAAAACAACTCCGCCCTTTGCCGTTCCGTCTAATTTTGTAACCGTTACAGCGGTCACCTCAGTTGCCGCCGTAAAATGTCTCGCCTGTTCCAAAGCATTTTGGCCTGTACTTCCGTCTAACACCAACATCACTTCATGAGGAGCTCCGGGTAAAGCCTTATTTACGGATCTCTTAATTTTATTGAGTTCATCCATCAGATGAATTTTGTTATGTAATCTTCCGGCAGTATCTATAATAATCACATCCGCATTTTTGGCCACACCGCTTTGTACTGCATCAAAAGCCACAGCACTTGGATCACTTCCCATGGGATGTTTTACAATTGGCACATTCGTTCTTTGACTCCAGATATTTAATTGATCAACTGCTGCTGCACGAAACGTATCAGCCGCACCTAAAACCACCGACTTTCCCGCCAGGGAAAAGTTATGCGCCAATTTCCCAATAGTGGTTGTTTTTCCAACTCCATTAACGCCTACTACCAAAATCACGTGAGGCTTATGACCGGAGGGAAGTTGATATTCTTCATAAGAAGTATCCTGAGGTGCATCTACCAAAATCGATTGAATTTCCTCTTTAAGTATTCCGTTGAGTTCTGTCGTGTTAATATATTTATCTACTGCCACTCTTTTCTCTATGGAATCAATGATCTTTACTGTCGTATCCACACCCACATCTGCACTTACAAGGGCATTTTCCAAATCATCCAAGACTTCTTCATCTACCGTACTTTTACCTGCAATAACCTTGGTCATTTTTTCAAAAAAACCCTGTTTGGTTTTTTCAAGTCCCTGATCAAGAGTTTCCTTCTGTTCTTTTCTACCAAATAACTTATTAAATATTCCCATAAAACAAAATTTAGAAAGGGTAAAAATAAAGAAAGCTATCCGCATTAAACTGCAGGATAGCTTTCTTATAAATTCTTTTGGCCAATAATTAATTTGCTAAAAAATCTTTCACTTTGTCTTTATGAACAATAGATTCTTTAAATGCATAAGCACCATTTTTTGGATTACGAACTGTACGTACAACTTTAGTCCAGTTTTTGGCATCCAAATCTGATTTCTTATCTTTTGATTTTATCGCCGTTTTAGCTGCTTTTGCCATGATTGTATATTTTGTTTAATTAAGCAGATGTTAATCTACCAATTAGCTAATTATTTAATTTCTTTATGAACAGTTACTTTCTTAAGGATCGGATTGAATTTTTTCAATTCCAAACGCTCAGGAGTATTCTTTTTATTTTTTTTAGTAATGTAGCGGCTGGTACCTGGCATGCCTGATGTTTTATGCTCAGTGCATTCCATAATAACCTGTACCCTGTTTCCTTTCTTTGCCATGATATTTATTTAAAAGAGTTTATTATATTTTAATACATTTTGCACGCATTTTCTTAACGGTATTGAAAAGACCGTTTTTATTGATTGTGCGGATACCTTCAGTAGATAATTTTAATGTTATCCATTTATCTTCTTCAGCAAGAAAATACTTCTTAGTCTGAAGGTTAGGTAAAAACCTTCTGCGGGTTTTAATATTTGAATGCGAAACAGTATTACCTGTAATCGGTCTTTTTCCAGTTAATTGACATACTCTAGCCATAATGTTCTTTTTTTCGGACGGCAAAGGTAATAATA
>JBDSBN010000363.1:0-10691 GCA_039921585.1 Ginsengibacter sp.
TTTGCAGCTTCTGCAAAAGGAACTAATTTTCTGATAGGTGAGGCAGGCATGTTTTTGCCGCGATTACTTATTGTTAACATTCGGCAAATGTAATAATTGTTCCCTGTAATAATTCGCTGAAAAACAATGTTTCGTTTAAAATTATGAATGAAATTTTATAACAAATCAATCCTTTGCCATTTTAAAATTGACATTTTCCTCAACAATGGCTTATGAGACAGGCTTCTTAACAAAGGTTTCAGGCGATAGGTAAAGATTTTCTCCTCCAATAATCAAAAATAATTAAAGAACTCGTTAACCATGCGGTGCCAAGTGCCAAGCCTCCCAAAACATCACTTGCATAATGCACCCGGAGATATATCCGGCTAAATCCTATCATCAGAATGATCATACCCAGCACTATTGTTCCACTTATTTTGAGGAGATTATTTTGGCAAAATCTCCATAAAAAAAGCATCACTAATCCAAAAAAAACAAGCCCGTTTAAGGTATGTCCGCTTGGGAAACTAAAACCTGATGCCGCTTTTAAAAACGGATCGAGTGGCCGTGGTCTTTGATAAATTCCTTTAAAAATATACATTAATAAGAGGGCAATCAAAGAGGTAATTATCCATTGGATTCCCATTAATTTATCTTTTTTAAAATAAAAAAGCAAAAAAACGAAACCCAGATTTGCCGGAAGTAAAAAAAAGGAAGAGCCCAAAAAGGTCATGAATCGCATAAATCCTGTAAAATATTCTCCTCGTAATGCAAAGGCCCATTCAAATACTCTTTCATCTGCCACGACAGTTCCTCCATCCTTTATATGTAGAGCCAACCATGCAAATAAACTTATAGTAATTATGATAATGGTCAAACAAATAATATAACCTGAATTGCTTAAAGAAGATTTTCGAAAGGATTTTTCCATTTTAAGAATCTATTTGCTTTTTTAAATAAAAGAGCAAATATACTTTAATTCAATTGGGGTAATTCTCAAAACAGCGCACTGTTTACTGGGTAGAAAGAAATTACAAGGAACTTATATCTTCTTCAGCTGAAAAACATTATAGTGCCATTAAAAAAGCCGCCCAATAAATCGGACGGCTTTTAAAATTTAATTTAAAAATCAGATTATTGTTATTTCTTTTCTATCGGTTTTGAAGGCGTACTTTCTTTATTTTCTGCGGATATAGTAGAAACACTATAATGACCGGCAGCACTAATATCCAGTTCTGTCTTATCTGTAACAGCCAGCACAATCGCTTCCCTTTTGATGTCTGAAAAGAAATATACTACTGATCGTACATTTCCGGAAACACTCCATTTCAATTTATCCCCTTCTACCCGCACATTGGATGCTGCACCAGGTTCAGGCATTGTACTACGTCCCATAAATGGGATGACTCCTGGATACTTTAATATTTCGATCAATTTATCCGTGATCCCTATCTTATTATGGGTAATCCATTGGGCACTATATATTAAATTCCCCTGCACTTTTTTATTTCTTCTGGTCATTTCAAATTGTCTGTCTAATTCGGCTGTCGATTGAAATGCAGCAGGCATGGTCGGATCACCAAATTTATAATATCCATGACCAACCATTAATGTAGAGTTATAACTATATTGAGTCCACCAGCTAAGCCTGTCCTGGAAATCGTTAAACCGATTTCCTATCTCCTGATATAATTGAGGAATAACTAAATCAAGCCAACCTTTTTCCAACCAGTGTTTCACATCTGCATAGAGGGTGTTTAGATTATAGTTTGGATCTGGCGCAGGCGAAATTGAAAACACAACGCCTGGTTTTGTTGCTACGATCGTTTCGTAAACTTTTTTAATTGCCTCATTCACATTTCCACGGCGAAAATCCTGTACTGTGGCATAGCCTGCACCATACTTTTGATAATCAGCAGCATCAGAAACCATCGTTCCCGCAGTAGAGGGATCCGGATAGAAATAATCATCGAAATGGATTCCATCCACATTGTATTTGGTAATTACATCTTTTACAATGTCTGCAAGTCGTTGCCGTACTTCCGGAAGCGCCGGATTATAAATTTGAATCTTTTCATGACTCACTAACCACTCCGGTTTTACAGAGGAATGTGGCGTAGGATAGGAAGTTGCAGAACTAGATCTTGTTCCCGTCCGATAAGGGTTCATCCACGCATGAAATTCGATTCCCCGGGCATGAGCCTCGTCTATTACAAATTTTAAAACATCGTAACCAGGATCTTTCCCTCTTGTGCCGGTGATATTATTACTCCAGGGTTCGTAAGGAGAATCATAAAAGGCATCGCCATAGCATTTTATCTGAAAAAAGATTGCGTTGATGTTCATCGCTTTAAACTTTTCCAGATAGTCTATATAAAATTGTTTTTGAGAGGCCGCATCATACCTGCCTTTTGGCCAATCAAGCCCCCAAACAGTAGCCATCCATACACCACGCATTTCCTTTTTTGGATAAAGTAGTCCAGAGGAATCTTTAGGTGGTTTTGGAGGTGGTGGGCCGGTAGGTGTACCCACCTTTTCTTTTCCACAAGAATGGAGAAGACCGATTATTCCAATAAAAAAAATAAACCGGGTAATATATTTCATGATAAAAATTTACAAATGATGGTAAGAAAAATCCCGTGCAATGTAAGTTGCACGGGATGTAAAGTTTTAATCTATTAATGTTTTTTTAGGGAAATCAAAAATCACAAATCCTGCATCAGCTGAAGCAGTATATATTGTGAGCATTTCATCTCTACCATTGGCACCTTTTGTTACATGCCAGCCAGTTTGAGTAGACGGAGTGGCTGAATTCGGTCCCATAAGATCATACACAAACAATGGATTTTCTATTTCACTTTTAGACTTTTCATTGAGCAGTTTAAGCGCCTCAGTTATATTATCTCCTTTAGTTATGTCGTATAAATACATTTTGATTGGATTACCTGCTGCACGTGCACAAGTAGTAAATAATAAATATCTCTCTTGATTAAAATATACCACTTTTGGATCTGCGGATCTATTCGAAAATGCAGTATTAGTCATGGAATACGAAATGACTGCATTTTCATTAGCCACTCTTATTGGCGCATCGTATCCGGTATATAAGTAATCGCTTGTATTACCAACTCTGCCGAAAGTCATTGTATAGGATGAACCACTGGCATTATTTAAAACCGTGGGCTCCGAAACAGTCGTATAGTTGGTAACTTTTAATCTTAATATTTTTGACACTGCATTATCACCGAAATAAAAGTATCCATTTCCATTTGCGTCCAGATTAGCAGACATATTATCGCCGTGTCTATTACCTACTCCTGGAATATCGGCAAAATTGACCTGTGCAATTACCTGCGGTACATCCCCTGGATTTGCCCAATGATAAATTTTAAAAGGACTTGTATGACTTAAGGATAAACTTGCGGCATAAGAATGTCCATTCACCTGTGCTCCAACACTTACAGGAAAATGTCCACCTGAAACTCCAGTCATATTTAAATTGTGAGGTATTGTTTTTCCCGCGCGAATATCACTCAATTTCAAAATATGTGATCCCATAGAGTGCGTTGTCACAATTAATACATTTTCTCCATCAAAACCTGTACCTCTAGTAGCCAAGGATGTAAATGTAGGATATTTCGGTTCACCCAAACTATTATTTGTGTAGTCATATATCTTTGGTTTCGCAAAATCTGCACCGTGAACAGGAACCATTAACCGAATGGCTGCAAGATATTCCCGAAATCTTTTATTATTCACCACTTTGATGACAATAGTTTTAGAAGAAGCGCCTTGCTCAAAATCTAATTCATACGTTTCTTTTTCCAATTTAGCGCCAGTCGACATCGTCGCCTCAAAACGGAGATTTTTCAAATCGGTTAAGGTGTCTAATCTTGGGAAGGATATTATTTTTTTATCTTCATCAATCACCCCTTCCAATACTCCATTTCCGGCAGCACCTGCATTCACTATTTTTAAAGAAAATAGTTCAACCGAATCATCCGATTCTATATTTTTAGGAAAATCCTTTTTACAAGAATAAGCAGATACAAGCACAAGAGAGGCTATAATCATCCAGTATTTTCTAATATTATTTATCATTTTTTTTTAATTTTTATTCTTTAAGAATTCAATTTAGGCGGATTACTCCTGTGGCCAACCTTGGGTTTGCTTTATTTCATATCCTTTACTCTTGTATTCGTCTATTACTGATCTTCCTAAAGGTGACAAATATGGATTTACATTTGGCTCATTTAAAAAAGGAAACCTTTGACCGGTGGTTGTAGAACGATAAAACCCTTTCATTTCTGAGCTATTTGATGAACCCTTATACACTTTGATATTGCCTGCCATGTCTACAATCGAAATGACTCATTCTTTAGATTTCACTAAGTCACCAGGCATTTCTGAAGGAAAATTTACCCAACCACCAGATACTATATCAGGATTAAGCTGAGTATCCATTTTTTCAAGTTTTTTCCAACGACGCAAATCTTCATAACGGCCCTGTTCAAACGCAAACTCCATCCGGCGTTCTCTGCGTATTTCCCACAACAGAGGGGATACATCTGCATCTCTGGCCGGATCATTTGGTAACATTGCTAAGTTCAATGCAGCTGTTTTTTTAACACCCTTTGCAATCGCTCCCGGAGCAATAGGCCTGTTTCTGATCTTGTTAATGGATCTGTCAATATCTGACTGACTTGCTTTGCCTAATTCAGCTCTGGCTTCAATCCAGTTCAACAATACTTCTGAATACCTCAAAACAGGATAATCTGTTTCATTTTTATCTCCTGAGAATTCTGCAGGAGTGACTCCACCAGAAGCTATTGCCTCAGCGACTGCCCTGGGTATAAATTTATTTACATACCAATAAGAAGGTACACTTTTAGCATTTGGTTTTTCATAAAATGTAGCTTCCAATCTGGAATCTCTTGTTTGAATCATATTGGAGAGTGAAAAATCAGATGCATCAGTCACACTGGAGTTCTGCCAAGCCTGTCCATCCACACATACAAAAGATTTAATCAAATCTGTCGTTGGCCCGAAGGATACGGATATTGCACAGTTTGAAGCTACTGCATGCGTGATTCCTGCTGCTGCATCATAGTGTCTGTAAAGCAAAACATCTCTGTTACCTGCCAAATTATTTGATGTAAACAACGTCCTGAAATCAGTAACAATATCAAATTTACCACTTGCAATAACTACGTTTGCCGCATCTTCTGCCAATTCAAAGAACTTCTTTGCACGATCATTATTATTATAATAATATTTTTGCCATGAGGCTTCCATTAGTGCGGTGCTCGAAACAAGTCCTGCAACAGCATACCTGTTTAAATACTGATCTCCGTCAGATATTCTCACTTTTTCCATGGCAAATTTCAGGTCATTGTATACATGGTCCATCACTTCATTGCGCGGTGTACGTGGTTTGTAAAGAGCATCTTTATCTGTATCAGCTACGACATAATCGTAGTAAGGCACATCTCCATATCTCAAAACAAGCTTCGAATATTCCAGGGCACGTAAAAAACGACCAATTCCCATCCAGTGATCAAATGATTCTTCAGTTAAGACACCCGTCATTCTCTCATTCAATCTTGAAATCAGGATATTAACTGACCGGATAGTAGAATAACTCCAGCTACCGGTGTTAGGAACAGCACGGGTGAAATTACTCGGATTTCCAGACATAAAAACATCATCACTGAACTGATAATTCAACAATGGTGCACCAGCGGTACCCCAACCTAATCCATACCCTGGAAAGAAAGAAGTATAATACTTATTTACATACAACCTCACATTTAGCTCATTTGTCCAGGCTGTTTCATCGTCTACAACCGTAATGGAAGGTCTGTCGAGGAATTTTTTACAACCAACAAAACTGATGGCTATACATGCTATTATGAACGAATATATATATTTCATGTTTGTAATTTTATTTATAATGTTACATTAAGCCCTATTGAGGCAATTTTAAAAGTTGGATTAGACATCCCTGTTCTGCCAAGATTATAATTTGAAGAACGCAGCATCGAGTAACCTGAAATTGCTTCCGGATCAATAGGTAAACCACGCAAATTATCAAAAGTAATAAAGTTCTCGAAGGATACATATACCCTGGCTTGTTCGAGGCCTATTTTATCTAGCATCTTCGGAGCAACATTGTACCCAAGTGTTAGATTTTTAATTCTGAAATAGGCCATGTTCAATAAGTATTTTGTTTGAGTACGCATTGTAAATCCTTGATCTGCTCCACCCAAATCCCAGGCTCTCGGATAAAAAGCATCTGTGCGATCTTCTCTCCAGTAATCTCCTGCAATTGCCTGTGGCATAGCCCCATCCCCGGCATTATATCCAGGTATTGCTAAATTACCTGAACCCCAAATGGCTCTTTTTCCTACGCCCTGACCAATGATAGCCAGATCAAATGATTTGTAGTCCAGCGCAATGCGCATTCCATACTCATATCTTGGCATTGAGTTTCCAATAACAACTCTATCACCGGGATCTCCAAAAGTTCCCTTACCACTAGTAATGTATCCGTCACCATCTACATCTACAAATTTTACATCACCCGGGGCAATCACTAAATTTCCGCCATCTTCAAAAACTGTTTGATAGACAGGGTTTTTCCCCGCTAATTGATTTGTAATTTTTGATGAACCTTGCCAAACGATTGTGGTTTTTACAAAATTTCCATTTACATCATATACAAAATCATCTTTTTGATATAATCTATCAGTTACGTATCCATATATATCTCCGTATCTTTTACCCGTTGTAAATGTGTTATCTATTATCCTATTTTCATAAGGAGTATTCCAATCTGCTGCTTTTGTAATATCTGTGATTGCATCAGATAAGTTTGCTGTAACGTTAATTCCCACGCCATTTTTGAATCGATGATTAAAATCAAGTGAAACTTCGAATCCACGTGTCAACAAATTACCGAAATTGCCCTGAGGTGCAGAAGCTCCATAAGTAGCAGGCAATCCTTCTCCGGCAATAATCATGTCTTGTGTTTCACGCTCAAAATATTCTGCAACTATGCCAAATTTATTATTGAAAAAGCGTAGATCTGTACCAATGTTTAGAGTAGCAATATTTTGCCAGCCTATACCTGATGAAATTGAATTGGGAGTTCCAAGTTGAAAGAATTGTTCTCCTCCGCTGCTCAACCAACTACTTTTACCTGTGCTTAAAGTAGACAAATACAAACTGTTTGACACAGATTGATCGCCAATAGAACCAAAGGATGCTCTTAATTTTGCATACGTCAATACATCTTTAATGTCATTCATGAACTCTTCATTAGAAATAACCCATCCTGCTGAAACGGAAGGATACCATTTGTATCTTAAGTCAACCGGGAATTTAGACGTTCCATCATAACGTAAACTTCCTTCTAATAAATATTTATTATCATAGGAATAATTCATTCTTCCAAAGTAACCAAGCTGAGAGTCCCAGTTGGCACCTCCACCTGCTTCCTGCTTTCCTACTGCAAAGTCAAATTGAGGATTATGACTATTAAACAATTCTGTCATTCTACTATAATGACTTTCCCACTCATTTCCAACCATGTTGGTCCCAAGCATAAATTTAAACTTGTTCTTATCAGCAAGATTTAATTTATATGTTGTATAAGCATTCAATGTATGACGCTGTGCTTTCCATGAAGATTGATAAACATAGGTATCTTCTTTCTTCACAGAATTTATTGTATTAAATTTATAACCAGGCATTCCTCCACTTTCCACAATATTTCCTTCATCGTCTACATAAATTCGGTTTCCATCTTCATCATTCCACATGCCCGGATTATTCCAAGTGTCTTTTGTATAAACTTCCCCAAGAGCAGATCTGCTGCTTTCATTTCTGGAATCAAAGGTGTAATCAGCATCGATCGTCCAATTTTTAGAAAGGTCGATTGTTGTTCCCAGATTTAAATTTGAATATTTTTGTCCAAGGTAAGCAGTCTTTGAGTTTTTAGTATCCCAATATGGATCTCGTAATTCTTCGCCATGTTCCAGCACTCCTGTTGGGAAATCCCGACTCCATCTATAAAGATATAACCATGGATCTGCAGCAAAACCAGCGGTGTTCATTGAATTTGGATACCGTTTCATTCTATCAGAAAACAAAGTACCTCCACGTATTGTAACAAAATCAGTCACCTTAGTAGACAAGCTTAGCTTGGCAGTAAAACGTTCGAAGTCATCATGCTTGGCTGGCTTCATCATACCTTCCTGACCAAAGTATCCAAAACTTGCATTATAATTTGTATTTTTTGATTTTCCATTAATGCTAATATTATGATTTTGTGTCAAGGCATTTTCCTTTACCATAGTTTTTACCGGATCATAAATTCTATAACCGAATTTATTAACTCCATCATACATCCAGTCTCTGCCATAAACCACAGGATCATTATATTTAACCGTGCTGCCATACTTTTCCTGCCACTCTCTCATTTTCTCTAAGCTGGCATCGTCTACACGCCACATGTTACCTACAGGAATAACGCCCTTTCTGTTTTTCCGTGCATCCAACGTGTATTGTAATCCATCAATACCGGCGACATCAATTTTTTTAAATGGATTCTGCCAGGAAAAGTTATTCGAATAAGCTAAATTAATGCCTTCTTTTTTAGACCCTGTTTTGGTGGTAATTAAAACAACTCCAAACGCTGCTTTAGCTCCATAAATCGAACTTGCAGACGCATCTTTCAATATGGTTACGCTCTCAATATCATTTGGGTTAACCATTTGAATACTTGGGATCTCCACGTTATCAACAAGGATTAAAGGTGCGCTTGAACCAGCTATGGAACCGATAAACCCCCGGATTCTGATTAAAGGGTCGGATCCTACTTCACCGCTTGGAATCCTTACGGATAAGCCTGGAACCAATCCCTGCAGTCCACGACCTAAATCGGCAATTGGTCTGCTGCCCAGAGCTTTCATATCCACATTAGATACAGCGCCGGTAATATCACTTTTTCTTTGTGAGCCATATCCCACAACGACCACTTCATCCAGATCTCCACCTCCCATTGCGAGGGTTATATTTACCCTGGCATTGCTTCCAACAACAACGCTTTGTGTTTGGAAACCAACATAGGAAAACACTAAGGTTTCACCCGTGGCGGCACTTATAGAGTATCCCCCATTACTACCTGTCAGGGAAACCCTGTCAGTGTTTCTTACGGCAACGGTTACCCCCTCCAGAGTTTTCCCATCGTTGCCTGATACAGTACCGCTAATGGTTTTTGTCTGAGCTATCGCCATAGACGAAAAGAACATACAAACCAGTAGAGATACTCCTAAGCACATTAATTTTCTCATACTTTTGTTTTTTTAATTTTTAAACGACAATTGGTGATTTAAATAAGAAGGAGAATTTATCATTCCATACCCACTTCTTAAAACTTTTAATATATTTTTTGCTTATTTTAATCCGGTTCTCAAATACTCATTTATAAATCATGTTAAGTGCAATTCGGTTTGCCATATATCTATTTATTGATGTGTTTTTAGTTTATTAAATAACATGAATCCCTGCATTTACGTATTGTGCCAAAGCCGGATCTTCCGGTGAAATTTCTGTAATCAATGTATCAATTTTTTTCAAATCACATATTTGAAATGGTTGCCTGGAATTAATTTTTTCTGAAATCGTCAGGCATACCAACTTTTCTGCTGAATTAATCATGGCTTTTTTTGTTTGAACAATTTCCCAATCATTATCTGACACACCTGTTTCCAGATTCAGGGCATTCACCCCTAGAAAACAGAGGTCAACACGAAATTCTTTTATTTTTGAAATAGCTTCTGACCCAACAATAAATTTGGAATTTTTGGATATTTTATCACCAATAACTATGACATCTATATTGGGATGGCTGCTCAATTCAAAAACGGCGGGTATGCTGCCAGAGATAAAAGTAGCTTGCAAATCCGGTGGCAGTGCCCGCGCCAATTCAATCACCGTTGTGCCGCCACCAGTCATTATAAACATTCCATTTTTTATAAGAGATGCCGCTTTTTTAGCTATGATCTTTTTTTGGGAATAAGCATAAACTTCTTTAGATGAATGATAGCCATTATGAAATGAGGGCGATAAAGCACCACCGTGTATTTTAATGACTTTGCCTAAGTCGGACAATTCCTGCAAGTCTCTACGAATGGTATCAGTGGATACATTCACCAATTTACTTAAATCAGTAAGCAATATCTTGTTATGGAGATTTAGCTGATGTACAATAAAAGTCTGGCGCTCTGACTTAAGCATGTTAATGGGTTGTTAACCAAACATACGGAAAAATGTCAAAAAGTGCAACTATTGCAAAGATTTATTTATAAAAGACGCAAATACACATTTGAATAATAACCCATTTAAATAATCATTGTTATAAAAATCACTAAAGAATAAGAGTAATAACAGTATTTTATATCCCTATTCTAATTCAAATTTGATAATATCCAAGATGCATACACCTATTTGTGCATGCAATATTTTAATTAAAAACAGCAATATTTAACATTTAATTGCAAAAGTGCAAGCAAATAATTATGGTTTTAGGGCTGGTATGTTAGTTTAGTGACTTTTCCGTCCATTGTATTCACAATGATTTGATGTTTATGCACCACACGAATATTTGTAATTAAAGAATTGGAGACTTTATGCTTCCATAACACACT
>JBDSBN010000364.1:0-10127 GCA_039921585.1 Ginsengibacter sp.
TTCTTAATTGAAAATCGATTTCTTTGCAGCTAATTTAAAAAGTGTAAAAAGAATGAAGGATTATGGATTAAATAATCATTTCATTTTGAATTGACACTGCGAATGAGAATTAATATATTTATATGACAGAAAATACATTTGAAGAGGGTAGGGTATTATTATTAGATAAAGCCCTCGACTGGACTTCATTTGATGTAGTACGAAAAATCAGAAATACCATCCGGATAAAAAAAGTGGGTCATGCTGGTACCCTGGATCCACTTGCCACAGGATTGCTGATAGTTTGTACGGGAAAGTTTACCAAAAGAATCAATGAGTTTATGGCTCAGGAAAAGGAATACACCGGGACGATTACTTTGGGAGCGACAACACCTACTTATGATTTGGAAAGTGAACCGCAGGATTTTAAATCCCTGGAAGAGATTCGTGAAGAAGATATCAGAAATGCAACGGCAACCTTTACAGGAGAAATCCTGCAAGTGCCTCCCATTCATTCTGCCATTAAGCAAAAGGGTAAACCCGTTTATTTATTAGCACGCAAGGGAGTAGATGTGGTACTGGAACCTCGAAAAGTTTTCATTAAAGAATTTGAGATCACAAATATTGACCTGCCTGTTATTTCATTTAAAGTTGTTTGTTCCACCGGAACTTATATACGTAGTCTGGCCAATGATTTTGGGGAAGCTTTGGGAGTGGGAGGGTATCTCAGTTCTCTTCGTCGCACTCGTATCGGGGGCTTTTTAGCCGAAGATGCTTTGAGTATTGAAGAGTTTGTTGAAAAAGCTGGAAAGGATTTACAATCGTGATTTTTTCTATTGTTTAAACTCATTGTAATGAAACGGAAGGATTTGATGTAGTTCTAACATTCTTTCTAAATTCTAACTCCTAACTTTGCCTGCCAAATTTACAAGTGTACAATAATGTCATCGATATATAATCCTTTTGAAAGATTTGCTTTTCCGGAAAATGAGTGTTTTTTAAGTGGGCAAGCTGTTGAAACTTCCGACAAAATTTCTGTTTTCCCCGAATGGATCATGCAACGGTATTCTCTCCATGATAAAAATATGACCATGTTGGCAGAGAATATTGTAAAGTATTCGGATATAAAAGTTCCTTGTGCTCCTCAGGTGAAAGAAAAAATCGATTTTCTGGAAAAAGAAATTCAGGAAGCGTTCGAAGCAGGATATGAGGCTGTGAAAACGATAGCGGAAATAAAGCTCTTTCAATGGATGGCGAAAATGTTGTATGGCGTGTTGTATAATGATTTTGTACATGGAATCCGGCACATGAAAACGCAGGACAAAGCGTTTACTCTTTCACCATTATTGACAAAAAAATATTCTAATCTTCATTTGATGTTGCAATCAATTATAAGGAATATTGAGTTTGTGAATTTTACTCCCTGGTCAATTAGTATTGTTCCTGTAAATTATTCAAAAGATATTTTTAATTATAAAGACGAAACTAAAAATGTAAATTTTTCCCTGGGCATGAATGATTTCGGAATTGTTGCCTGTTTACAGGATAATGGTGAAAATAAAAGGGAGCAAGAAAATCTTTTAAACAAAATAGTTCCAAAAAAATTGCACCCCATTCAATTTGAAGAATTGTGCGCCAGATTTTTATATTCTAATTACTTATTACATAATTCCTCCGATTACAGGTTTGGCGTTACAGATAAAACCGTAGTAATTGAGTCCATTCCATTGCCTGAAGATAATAAAGAGCCACTTTTTGGAAAATGGGATGATAAAACCTTTAGCCAGGTTTTAGCCAATTTCTGGAAACCATGGGGCTTTACCTCAAATGATATCTATACTTTTCCGGATTCTCCGATCAGTTATTTGATAAATGATTACACAAATGAATTTATAGATCCGGAATCAATCACTCTTCCTCGTTAGATATTTGATCCGCAAACGCTGCTCGATACAAGATTTTCCACCACTTCCTTTCCCATTTTTTCGCTAAATCCACAGATGCTCTTCGCTATATCTTCGATCCCTTAGATCGAACATGTACTGAAGAAATAGGGAATATGAGCCGTGTGAAATTAGAATGCAACCACCTTTAGAAAAAAAACAGGGAATGGTTTCCTTATATCCTTAGTGTTTCCGGGCGGATTTCTAAATAACTGAATGTAGATTATTTGTATATCTGTTTTGTTATGAAACTTTTTTTAGTTCCATTCTTTCCTGCCGGAAAGAATCTTCTGAAACTTTCCTCTCTTTCTAGATTATTAAAAAAAAATTCGACAAAGCTCTTTTTAGATCGAATTAGGAAATCGTAAGAATGTCCACTCTAATCGCTTCTATTTTTTCATGGTTTTTAACACTGTAACTTTTTAACAACTCCACCGTTTGTATAAATAATTCGCCAGGTACATAAAAATTATTACCATTTATCCATTAGAAGGTACTTTGTAAAGCATAGTACCTAGGTTTGTGGTGTAATATTTTAAACACAGTAATTTTAAAACAATGAAACAACTATTTATTTTACTTCTATTATGCGGTAAACTGTCAACAGGTGCGATGGCTCAAAGTCAATACTATACTGTAACAGGCGCACTTGCAAACAAAGAGTTGGCCTCACCTGTTGAAGGAGCTACAGTATCCCTTTTGTCTTCTGTAGATTCTACTCTTATTAAAACGGACTTCACTGATTCTCTCGGAATTTTTGATTTTGAAAACATTTTGCCGGGAGAATATTTTATTTCAGCTTCGGCAATAGGTTATGTGGTTGCATTTGGACCTCCGTTTAAAACTGGGACTCAAACCAATATTTCTTTGGAAGTATTGAAATTAGAAAGAGTTATAGGAGTGCTACAAGGAGTAACAATAGAGGCTACGCGTCCATTTATAGAAAGAAAGACAGATCGCACAGTTGTTAATGTTGATGCGTCTATTACAAATGCCGGATCAACTGCATTGGAGATTCTGGAAAAGGCGCCGGGTGTAAGTGTAGATAAAGATGGAAATGTGAGTTTAAAAGGAAAGCAAGGGGTTTTGATTATTGTGGATGGAAGACCTACTTATCTGAGTGGGGAAGAACTGGCTAATTTTCTGAGGAGTATGCCTTCTTCAAATATCGATCAAATAGAAATTATGACAAATCCTCCTGCAAAATTTGATGCTTCGGGTAATTCAGGTGTTATTAATTTGAAATTAAAGAAAATTAAGAAATCGGGGTTTAACGGAAGCGCGAGTGCTTCATTTAATCAGTCGGTATACTCAGGTACAAACAATAGTATTCAATTGAACTATCAAAAAAATAAGGTGAATCTTTTTGGAAATTATGGTTATTCAAATAACAAATATCAGAATAGATTAAATATTGTTAGAAAGTTCAGGGAGAGTGAAAGCAAACAAGTAGAATCTATTTTTGATCAATTTGATACTTCTTCCCGGACAAGTGAATTCCATAACCTGAAATTAGGCGTGGACTTTTATGCAAATAAAAAAACAACATTTGGATTAATATTATCAGGTTATTCTAATAAAGGAAATAATGATAAAAACAACTCGACATATATTAAATCCGGATCAGGGAATGTTGACTCATTAGTTATATCAAAATTTGGAAATGACAGGATTACCAATAATTTTTCAGGTAATTTAAATTTCAAACACGCATTTAATTCTAAGGGAAAGGAAATTACCGCAGATATCGATTATTTACGATATTCCCAGGATGCGGAGATGTCTTTAATTGGAAATTACTTTTATCCAGATTATACAGTGAAACGTCCTTCATCACATTTAAAAGGAAGTGTTCCTGCAGAATTGACGATATACTCGATAAAGTCAGACATTGTATTCCCTCTAAAGAATGGAAGTAAATTGGAAGGAGGTATAAAAAGTAGTTATGTTTCGACCGATAATAATGCCCTGTATAAAAACAAAGTAAAGGATGTGTTCGTAGTTGATAATGGAAAAACAAATCATTTTCTATATAAAGAGAATATTAATGCTGCTTACATTAATTATGTAATGAAAATAAATAAATGGAATTTTCAGGCTGGATTAAGAGCAGAGAATACATTCGTTGATGGAAATCAAAAAGGAAACAGCAATCAATCGGATTCTACTTTTAAGAAAAATTATACGGATTTTTTCCCGACGGTATATGTAAGTTATGAAGCGAATGAAAAGAATACTTTTTCGGTGAATTATGGTCGTAGAATAGATCGTCCCGCATACCAGGATTTAAATCCATTTTACTATTTTTTAGATGAATTCACTTATTCAGTAGGTAATACATTATTACAACCTCAGTTTACGAATAATATCGAAGTGTCACATATCTACAAAAGTTTTCTGCAGACTACCTTAAATTATAGTAATACATCAAATGTTTTTACAGAAGTATTAAGGCAATTGACCAGTGAGAGAAAAACATATCAGACTTTGGAAAACCTGGCAACCCGGAAAAACTTGGGATTGGCGGTGAGTGCTTTTATTCCCGCAACCGACTTCTGGAAGCCGAATATATACTCAAGCCTGGATTATGTCGAATATGACGGAGTGGTGGATGGTGGTAAATTAAATAAAAGCAATGTTTCGTTTAAAGGGAATTTGGCTAATAAGTTTAATTTCAAAAAAGGGTGGAGTGGAGAAATAAATGGATATTATAATTCCACTTCAATAGAGGGGCAGATAGTAATTACTTCGAATGTTCGTTTGGATGCTGGTATTCAAAAGAAAATTTTAAAAGATAAAGGGACTTTAAGTTTATCTGCCCGGAATTTATTTGGATTGCAAAAAATGACGGGATATATCAGATACCAGGATATTGATCTTGATATTAATCATAAGAATTTTATGTCGGGCAGGCTCACATTTGCATATCGTTTCGGAAAGCCAGTTAAGAAGGGCCAACCAAGAAAAACCGGCGGTTTGGCTGATGAAGAAAGCAGAATAAAATAGTAGTTGAGATGTGAATTTAGATTTAAGAGGGCCGGTTAAGTTAATTTGACCGGCCTTTCCCTTTTATACCATATAAAAGAGTTCATTCTAATAGAGCCATGTTATCTGCATTTACTTTTTTATCTTTGTCCTCCATTAAAATATATAATATATGCCCTCTTTTGATTTAGTAAGTAAAGTTGATCTACAAACTTTGGATAATGCTGTAAATACGGTCGAAAAGGAAGTGAAAAATCGTTTTGACTTTAAAGGCAATCATGTAGTAATTGAGCTGAATAAAAAAGAATTTAAAGTAAACCTGGAAGCAGATAGTGAAATGAAGCTGCAACAAATTATAGATGTGCTGATCAGTAAAAGTTTAAAACAAGGTCTTGCTGCAGAAATTTACGATTTTACAAAAGAACCGCAGCAAAGCGGAAAAGTTGTAAAGCAGGAAGTTTCCGTACGGAATGGCATTAGCCAGGAAGATGCAAAAAAGATCGTGAAACTTATTAAAGATGGAAAATTTAAGGTGCAAGCTGCTATCATGGATGACATCGTAAGGGTGACATCAAAGAAGATAGACGATTTGCAGGCAGTCATTCAGGCTTCCAAAGGGTGGGATCTTGGTTTGGCATTACAGTATGTAAATATGAAGTAAGATTTGATAAGCGAAGGTTCTTTGAAATCTGAAATAAAATTAGTTTTGTAATTATTTACGAATCCCTTAGTTTTGCAGACTTAAAAATTTCATGGAGACTTATTGAAGGAAGCCATGAACAAAAACAAAAATTATGAAAAAAGACATTCATCCATCCAACTACAGATTTGTAGTTTTCCGCGATATGAGTAATGAATCCATGTTTCTGAGCAGATCAACAGCTGCCTCTAAAGAAACTGTGGTTTGGGAAGACGGAAAAGAATATCCGGTTATTAAACTGGAGATTTCCAATACCTCTCATCCTTTCTACACTGGTAAAAACATGCTGGTAGATACTGCGGGACGTATTGATAAATTTAAAAAGTGTTACGCCAAAAAGTCTTAAGAGCCTTTTTGACAATATTATTACTAAATCCCCCTTTATTGGGGGATTTTTATTTTCCTACCTTTATCCGGTTTTAATACTGCCATCTTTATCATTTTTTTTTCAAAAAGAAATTTACATGAAAATTCTGTTGGATGATCAGCCTTTTAATAGTGCTCTTTTTCCTTTTGCGCAGGTACGTTCTCTGGCACATATCCGGGTAGGCATTTTGACGATTTATGAAAAGTGGAAGTTTTATTTCCCAGGGAAAGTGTTTATTTCTTCTGAAATTTCTGATGAGGTTTTACAAAATACGCGGTTTGAATCTTACCCTGCCAATGTGATTCCTTCAAATAATTTCCTTAAAACACTTTCAGAAAAGGATCATCGGATAGAATTTCCGGAGGATTCGAAAATTCTCACCCGTCCTTGGCAGATATTTCAATACAACGATTGGGCTATAAGACAAGATTTTGAAATTATTACTGCTGGTCGTATTTCAGAAAAACTTCCCGAAGGTACAAGGGCAATGGGGCTTGAAAATATCTTTATAGAAGAAGGGGCTAAAATAAATTTTTCGATTATAAATGCTGAATCAGGCCCTGTGTACATTGGAAAAAATGCTGAAATAATGGAGGGGTGCTTGCTTCGCGGCCCGGTATCAATCGGGGATCACAGTATTTTAAAGATGGGAACAAAAATTTATGGTGCCACTACGATTGGTCCAAATTGCGTTGCCGGCGGCGAAATAAAAAATTCCATTATGATGGAATGGTCTAACAAAGGGCATGATGGGTACCTGGGAGATTCCGTGCTCGGTGAATGGTGTAATTTAGGCGCAGGCACAAGTAATTCAAATCTGAAAAACAATGCGTCCGGAGTAAAGGTTTGGGTAAAAGACGAAAACACATTTGAGGATGCAGGCTTAAAGTGCGGATTATTAATGGGAAGCTATAGCAGGAGTGCAATTAATACTTCGTTTAATACCGGCACAGTTGTCGGTATAAGTTGCAATGTTTTTGGTACTTCTTTTCCATCGAAGTTTATTGATAATTTTACATGGGGAGAAGAAGAGTACGATTTTGAAAAAGCGTTGGTGGATATTGTAAGTTGGAAAAAACTAAAAGGAGTTGAGGCTACATTAGACGAAAAAGAATCATTAAAAACTATTTATAAAAAAAACAAACATGAGAAAACAGATTGCAGCAGCCAATTGGAAAATGAATTTAACCCTGGAACAAGCAGGTGAATTATTATCGGACATGATAGAAAAAGGGATTGAACTTTCTTCAAATCAGGAAGTTATCATTGGTGTGCCATTTCCGTATTTAGTACTGGCACAGGAGAAGTTGGCTTCTTTAGAAAGGTATCATGTTGCAGCGCAGAATTGTTTTCAAAAACCATCAGGAGCATATACGGGAGAGGTGAGTGCAGCAATGATTGCTTCATGCGGAGTACAATATGTGATTATTGGACATAGCGAAAGAAGGGAATATTTTAAGGAAGATTTTGAGATATTAAAGGAGAAGATTGATGAGAGTATCATTAATAATCTGAAACCAATTTTTTGTTGCGGTGAACCTCTGGAAATAAGAGAGGCAGAAACCCAAAACGATTACGTTGAAAAACAAATTAAGGAAAGTTTATTTCATCTTGATGGAGAGAAAATGACCAATTTTATTATTGCTTATGAGCCAATTTGGGCAATAGGTACAGGCAAAACAGCCAGCGCCGAGCAAGCTCAGGATATGCATGCACATATAAGAAATGTGTTGAGTCAAAAGTATGGAAGTGAGGTAGCAGATTCTGTTTCAATTTTATATGGCGGAAGTGTAAAGGCGAATAATGCTGCTGAGATATTTGGCAAACCTGATGTAGACGGTGGTTTGGTAGGCGGCGCATCGTTAGTTGCTAATGAATTTGAAACAGTAATTAAGGGGCTGAAATAAATATCCCTAATTAAAAATGGAATGAATGAATCATTGTTTGTGAAATTTAAATTCATTTTAAATATTTAATTCAGGTTGATGCTGTGTGCAGGAATCGCTGCACACGGTATTATCCGGCTACACCGTAAGATCACTTTTTAAATCCCGCGCGCTGGATTTGATGATATTTAATACCAAAACAATCAATGAACATCCAGAAACTGATATATCAAAATATTTTTTGGCGGGGTTTGTTTGTTGTTTCAGCATTTTTGCTGAACATTCTTATTGCAAGGCATTTTGATGCGGCTATCACGGGTTGGATATATTACCTGTTTACCATTTTTTCCTTTTTTACATTACTCGGAAGTTTTAGCCTGGAATCAGGACTGATCTTTTTTGGATCGAAAAAAGAAATTCCACTGGAAAGACTAGGCGGTTTCTCTTTAATTTGGACATTAATGATTGCTGTTCTTATTGTCCTGATCTATTTTATCCTTGCAATTTCAGGAATAGATATTCCTGTCGAAAAATTCCAATACGCACTATTATTCATTTGTGGAAGCATCTTGTTAACTTTTATAACGGGTCTCTTTTATGCTCAGCAAAATTATATTACGTCAAATATTGTAGGTATAACTATCAATATTTTACTGATCATTTTGTTGTTAAATATCAATAGTTCTTCCCGGCTGACAGATGAAATATTTATTTCTATTTATTTTGGAAGTTTTCTTCTGGCAGGGGGTGTGTTATTACTTTTGTTTTTTCAAAGATCAACGATTTCAAACTTTGGCTTGATTAATAGGGAGCAATCGAAGAAGCTTTTCCGCTACTCCATGCTTGTATTTCTGTCCAATGTTGTATTCTTTCTTTTGTACAAAATTGATTATTGGTTTGTCAATAAATATTGCAGTCCGGAAGAGCTTGGAAATTATATTCAGATTTCCAAGGTCGGGCAGATGTTTTTGCTTTTGCCCGGAATACTTTCCGCCTCACTCTTTCCGTTAATTGCCGGCAATCATATTGCTAAGTTAGAAGATGCCTTAAAGACTATTTCAAGAACTATATTTTTTTTCTATTTGTTAGGTTGCGGTTTTTTGGTAATCGTTGGCAAGTGGTTGTTTCCTTTTGTTTTTGGGGATAGTTTTTCCGGAATGTATCAGCCTTTTTTATTTTTAATCCCTGGTATTCTATCTCTTTCTATGGTGTCTACGATGGCTGCTTATTTTTCAGGAAAGAACAGGGTTTCCATTAATTTGACCGGTTCTTTTATAGCACTTGTTGTCATTATTACTGGAGATGCTTTGCTTATTCCAAAGTATGGAATCGCTGCTGCCGCTGCAGTTAGTAGTGTTGGCTATTTAACGTACCATATTTTTGTACTTTACACATTTCACCGGATGCATCATAGTAGAGTGATTGATTTCTTTTATTTTCGGTTAAGTGATTTAAGAAAGCTCAAAGAGTCTGTTTTTAAAAATACAAAACTATTATGATCAGGAACAGAGATGACATGTATACCGGTGGTCAATACCTGGAAAATACAGGAAACTGGAATGTAGAAGATTCCTGGTGGAAGGCTGATCTGGTTTTCGATATTTATAAAAAAAATGGGCTACAACCGAAGAGTATTGTGGAAGTAGGATGCGGTGCCGGAGCAATTTTGGAAACCCTGCAAAAGAAAGATGCAGGTATCAAAAAACTTACTGGATTTGATATTTCTCCGCAAGCAATCTCTCTTGCAAAAACGAGAAGTAATTCCACTCTTGAATTTTTCCAGGATGATTTTCTGAAGGTAGATTTTCCTGTTCCGGATTTGGTACTAATGATGGATGTGATGGAGCATGTGGAGGATTTTTATTCATTTATGCGCACTCTTTCAGCGAAAGGTCAACGATTTGTTTTTCATATACCCATGGATCTTTCGTGTCGAACTTTATTAAAACCGCATGTATTATTACAACAGCGGGAATCTGTAGGGCATATTCATTATTTTTCCGAGGAAATGATTTTTTGGATTTTAAAAGATACAGGCTATAAAATTATCGATCTTCATTATACCAAACCTGTTATTGATTTTCAACCTGTGAAAGGAGCTAAAGCAAGAGTGAAAAAAATATTACGAAACCTTTCTTTTAGAATAAATCCTGGTATAAGCGCAAAATTGTGGGGTGGCTATTCCCTCCTGATCCTGGCTGAGCCAGTTAAAAATCCTTCGGAGATATGAATAATTATACACTATGGCTAGCTAGCTGGTATCCGGG
>JBDSBN010000365.1:0-12391 GCA_039921585.1 Ginsengibacter sp.
GTCAGACGAACAAAGGTTCCTGCAGGGTTTCCGTTCTCGTCTGTTTTGTCCTCGATATTACACAGGATCTTGTTTTCGTAATTATCATTAAAAAGGTCAATTCTTTTTTGTGTTATTTCAGTTCCCATGCTTTTATGGGAATTTAATGGCTTAAACTTTTTGTCCGTTTTTCTGCCTACTCCATTGTCTTCTATAGAAATCTCCAGTTTCTGATTTTGTGAATGGATCCTTATGGTCAATTCCTTTTTTTCTTTTTGACTGGGTAGTAAACCATGCCAGATGGCATTTTCTACAAAGGGTTGGAGTAATAATGGGGGAATAAAAATGTTTTCTGAATCAGTTTCCTCATTTTGTAGAATCCGATATGAAAAATTTTGATCAAAACGGTTTTCTTCTAATGTCAGGTATTTGTCGATCAAATCCAGTTCTTCCTTTAAAGATATGACCGGAGTTTTAGAAGTTTCCAGAACCATCCTTACAAAGCGACTGAAGACGATCAAATACTTACTTGCTTTTCTATTTTCATTTCCCTGGATCAGATTGTTAATTGCATTCAGGCTGTTAAATAAGAAATGAGGATTTATTTTCATTCTTGTAGCCAGCATTTCTGCCTGAGCGAGATTTCTTTCATAGATAGCCTCTAACTTTTCTTTCTCTTGTTGTTCCAATTGTTTAGCCAGCTTTTGTTTTTGTTTTGCATTTTTAAATTGCATGGCAAAAATGGAAAGTATAGATATCACTGTAATGATAATCAACCAAATAATCGCTTGTTGTTGGTTAATTTTTTCTTCCTGTAGAACAATGTATTTGTTATTTTGCTCCTTTTCGAGTTCTAATTGTTCAATATGTGATTCTTTTTTTTCTATTTCAAAGTTCTGGGTCAGAGCGGCTATTTTGATGCTCTGATTGTGCAGTGCAATACTATCCTTAAATCGTTGGGCAATTTTATAATGCTTCAAAGCATCGGCTGGTTGATTGATACTTTCATAAATTTCCGACATGCTCAAAGCATTGGCTGCCATTAATCCTTTATGTGCGATGCTGTCTATAAGTGTTTGTGATTTCTTGTAATAATTTATTGCTTCTGATTTTTTATTTTGTGACATGGCTGATTTTCCCAAGAAAGATAATAGTTCTGCCTTTTTCATATTGTTATTCAAATTCTGAAATCGATCATAGGAATCCTGAAAATAATCATCAGCCTTTTTATAATCTTTCCCTTCATATAAATAACTTAACCCCAGGGATTCAAGGGTAATAGCTATCCCATGTTCATCTTTAAATTTTTCGTTCAGTTCCAGGAGTTTTGTCAAATGCTCGCGCGCCTGAGAGAAATCTCTATTGTCAATGTAATAATGGCCAATCGATAAAAGATTCATAGCCACTCCCCGGTTATTTCCCTGATCTTTTTCAGTGATAAGAGCCCGGTTAAGATAATCTAATGCTTCCGTCTGTCTGCCTGGAATATTTCCCAATGCAATACCCAACCCATTTGATGAAATCGCAATATTCTTTAAATTGTTTTCCCTTTCAGCCAATTTCAATGCTTCGAGATAATAGAATACAGACTGATCATATTTTTCACCATATCTAGCCGCTACACCTGCATTGTTGGCAAAGATCATTTTATGAATCGAGGGAACAGACTTGTCTTTTATTAATTCAAAAGCCTTGACATGTAATGGAAGGGATTGTGAATATTGCTGATGAAACCGATATAAAATACCCAAATTGTCTAAGGCCCGGGCATACAAAAGTGTATCCTTTAGGTCAAGGGCCATATTTACAGCCTTTTGTGCATAGGAATATTCTTTCTCCTCATCTGGATGTGATTTATGCATTTCTCTGGAAAGGCGGATTGCTTCGAGTACCTGAACAGAATCTTGAGGTGGGTTTTTACGCATTTCAATTCCTTCCCGCCCGGATTTTTGAGCATATCCCGAAAAATGTAACAAACATGTCATCAAAAACAAACCTGTCAAATGTAAACAGTTTGAAAGAAAGTAATTTCTCTTTTGATTTTTGTGGTAAGTCATTGATTTTTATAGTATAATCAGAAGTTTGTTCTAAAGATAACAGTTGTGTAAGTTCTTTCAAACTTAATTAAGATTTTTGTTATTCAATCGGTCGTTTTCGGTATTCACTCATTGAAAGTGGGTGTTTATTCATTTGACGTAAAAATGTCAGAAAATAAAATCATATTTGGATCTTAATAAAATCATTCATTACTTTTAAAATAAACTGCTGTATAACTGCAGAATTCATCTACGTGTGTTCGTTTTAAGTTGCCAATAATAAGTTAGTTGTTCGATCAGGGCATTATCTGTATATGTTTTAAGAAAATCATGTGGTGTGGAAATTCTTAAAATAGGTAATGTGCCCGGTTTTCAAAAACAATGGGCCGGAGTTTTATCCGGCTCATTTTTATTAAACGCGGATATAAGGATTTTATCCTCTTTTTTATGAATTAATTGCAGTCGTGTCTCATCGAAGTGAGACAATAAATTCATTTTTTATATTTCCGGAATGGGGACTTCATCTATTGAGTTTAAAAGATAATGTTTAAAACGTAAGCTAAATTTCAGATATTTAAAACAAAAATAAACAGTAGAAAATTATATATATTATGCCTTGTTTGCAGATAAATTTTCAATGAATCTTCCTTCTAGTTGAAATATGTTCATGAATTGTGACAATTTCTGAATATTTTATTAATTTTTAGTGTCAAGCAGCAAGCTGCTAAATTTTAATGTCTCTTCATTGGGTTAATACCATTTATTAACCGATTATCTATTAAATAAAATTAGTCTATGAAAAAAATTCTTGCATTATGCACGGTACTTCTCATTTTTGGAAGTTCAGCGTTTGCACAAGGCCGAACCATTTCCGGAACGGTTACGAATGATGAAGGTGCTCCATTATCAGGTGTGTCAGTAATCGTAAAGGGAACAACCACGGGAACCACTACAAGTGCGAATGGGTTCTATTCCCTATTAATTCCTCAAAATGCGAAACAATTGGAGTTTAGTTTTTTGGGGTACACTTCGAAAGTTGTTACCATTACATCTTCAAGTGTCTATTCAATAATTCTGAAAGCTTCTGAAGCGACTGGTTTGGAAGAAGTCGTCATTACAGGTATCAGCAGAGTTAAGAAGTCTCAGTTTACAGGAGCAATTAACCGAATTGATGCCGAACAGCTTTCCGATAAGCCGGTAGGTTCTTTTGATCAGTTATTTCAAGGACGCGCACCCGGTGTTTTGTCTCTAACTTCAAGTGGTCAGCCCGGTCAGAGCTCCACTATTCGAATCAGAGGAACAAATTCAGTAGTTGGCGGAAGTGATCCACTATACATAGTAGATGGCATTCAGGTTGAAAATGCTGCATTTCAAGGCTTTAACCCGAATGATTTTGCATCTGTTGAAATAGCGAGAGATGCTGCTACTACTGCTCTTTATGGATCGAGAGGATCTGCAGGGGTCATTATTGTGACAACCAAAAGAGGTGCAAGTGGGAAAATGAAGTTGACTTATGATGGTCAGGCAGGGTTTAAATCAAAACCTGATTTTGCTTTCAGACCAATGAATACCACAGAACTTTTAAATGCGTAGGAAGATTATGGTAAAATTGTGGGTGGCGGAACTGCTATTCCGGGTTGGTATTATTCACCTGCTAATCCAAGGGTTCAGGGATTGTCCCCTGAGGGCCAGGCAAGTGCTGCCAAGATTCTGGATTCCATTTCAAAAATAAATGTAAATTGGAATGATGAGATTTTCAGACAAGGTAATTTTTCAAACCATCAGATAAATCTTTCTGGTGGGACCGGCAAAACCAGAATGTTTAGTAGTCTCGCATTATATAATGAAGAAGGTACTACGACAAGAACAGATATGCAGCGTTTAACTTTCAGAAATAATATGGATTATTCTGATGACAAATTTACTGCTTCAATTTCTACAAGCTTTGGTTATACAAAAAGAAATTTTCAGCAGGAAACTGGAGCTTTTTTGACTAACCCTTTTTTGATAGGGAGTGTTCAGGTTCCTTATGCAAAAGTATATAATGAAGATGGGAATTATGCAACGGGTACGGGTGCCAAATTTGGAGGTGCAAATCAATTAGATTATACCAAATATGATAGAAACTATAATGATCAGATAAAAGCAACTGTTGGGGTTAATCTTCAATATAAAATAACTCCGGACATAACTGCTTCTTTGACTTCAGGAGTAGATTTTCGTGAGACTCAGAACACCAATTACGGAAGTAAGTTGGCGTATGGACGTTTAACAAGTACAAGCTTAACCGGGAAGGCTGGGTTTCAACAGGAAGCATTGAGCCGGTTTGCTACATCCAGTGTACGTCCAATGCTTAACTTCCAAAAGATGATAGGTGAAAAAAGTGATGTAGACGTAATCGTTTTAGGAGAATACGTTCAGGAAAACTACAAGTCATTTAATTTTACCGGTTATGGAATAGATCCAAGAACACCAAATACTCCGGCTGTTATTACTCCGGGAAATGAGGATAATAAATTATATTCTAGGGTAGGTGGTCAGAAAGGAAGAACAGGGCTAGCCTCTGGTCTGGCAATGGCTAGGTATACTTATGATGGTAAATATACTTTATCAGGGTCTTATCGGACAGATGGTTCATCGAAGCTTCCAGTAGTAAACAGGTGGAGAGACTTCTTTTCAGTAGGAGCAATCTGGGACGTATCTAAAGAAGAGTTTTTACATAATGTAGATTTTGTAAATGTTTTAAGATTAAGAGCGAGTTATGGTAGCTCAGGAAACTCAAATAACTTTCCAGGCGATTATTTGTATCAGGCAACATATAGTTCATCTGGAGACTACGCCGGTTTAACTACACAATTTGCCACCTATCCAGGGTATCCGGATGCAAAATGGGAGGTAACTTATCAGACGAATTTGGGTTTGGATTTTCAATTATTCAACAGAAGATTATATGGAGATCTAAACTGGTATGACAAAAGAACCAAGGATTTATTTGTTAGAAGAACTCTTCCTGCTGAAGCTGGAAGCTTCGCTGTCAATGTAAATGCCGGGGAATTACAAAATACTGGTTTTGAGTGGAATATAAACGGGGAGGTATTAAGAACCAAAGATCTTGTGTGGACAATATTTGCAAATGGTGCCTATAATAAAAACAAGCTTTTGGATTTAGGTGGTGAAGAACCATATGAAAGCGGAACTTCTTATCTTAAAATAGGGTATCCACTTGGAACTCATTATTCGGTGAAATGGGGTGGAGTTGATGCTGCTACAGGGGCACCATTATATTATGATACAGAAGGAAACTTAACCACCAATTATAGTGCAAGTAACAGCGTGTTGGATTTTGGAACCTGGGAAGCTCCTTGGAAGGGTGGTTTTGGAACCACAGTGAGATATAAATCATTCGACCTAAATGTGTTGTTTAGCTGGCAGCAAGGTGCAAACAAATTGGATAATCTTGAATATTTCGCAGAAAATCCGGTTGGATTTCTCGCTGCAGGATACAATCAGTCTTCTGATCTTAACTTTTGGAAGAAGCCAGGAGATCTTGCATCTACGCCAAGTCCTTTATATGGGACGAATTTCAGCTCAAAGTTAATTCATGATGCTTCTTTCATGAGATTAAAAGATGTTACAATTGGCTACAATCTTCCAAATACTGTTGTAGAGAATTTGAAATATATTTCAAATGCACGATTATTTGTTCAAGGTTCAAATCTGTTCATTTGGACTAATTGGAGAGGAATGGATCCGGAAGCAGGAGCAGTTAATATCAATCTGGCGGAATTTCCTAATTCAAGAGCTTTGACAGGAGGTGTTAAGGTCACTTTTTAATTTCTAATAAACTAATAAATATGAAAAAATATAGTATAGCCATATTAGCTTTTGCACTCATTATCACGAGTTGTAAAAAGCAATTGGATCAAAATAGTCCCGATTCCGTCAGCGAAGCGAATGCTTTTCAAACGCTGGAACACGTACAATTTGGATTAAATGGTGCGTATGCAAGGTATAGCACTTATTCAACGGATATGTATAAAAGCGCATTAGTTTCTGATGAAGCTAAAATAGGGTTTGATAATGCCGGGCAAGGAGCATTGGAATATAGATATCAATATAGTTCCGATGATGTTACAGGAGGAGATGTTACTGCCGGTTACTTTGGTTATTATAATATGATTGATCAAATTAACCGTGTATTGCCACATGTTTATAAAGTAGATGCACCAGCTTCTGCGGCTGCCAGAAGAGATGTTATTAATGCTCAATTAATTGCTCTTCGTGGTATTGCCCATTTTGCTCTGTTGAAAAACTTTAGTAAAAATTATGATCCTGCCGAGAAACTTGGTATCGCTATTATGACTGTTTCTGATGCAGGAGCAAAACCCGCAAGAAATACAATGGCTGAATCTATCCAACAGATTGAGACAGATCTTTCTACTGCTAAAGCTGCCTTGCCAGCTGTAACGCCTGCTACTTTTACAGATACAGTGATGAACAAAGTAAATATTGCAGCTTATCAGGCAAGAATTGCTCTCTATAAAAGAGATTATGCTGCAGCAATCACCTTTGCTACTGAAGTCATCAATTCAAATGTAAAAGCATTGGCTTCCGGAGGAGATTTTAAAGGAATCTGGACGGATGAAAACAAATCTGAAATTCTTTTTAGAATCAGATATGGTACAAGTAGTGGTATAGGCAGTATGTGGACGACCACTGGAGGAAATGTGTATATTGCTCCATCTGATAAATTGATTGAAACTTATAGCAATAATGATATCCGTAAAGAGGCATATATAGGTACAACCGGTGATAAGAATTACGTAAATAAATTTTACAATTCATCACGTGGCGGAAGAGTAGTTGATCTGAAAGCCGTTAGAATTGCTGAAATGTATCTTATCAGAGCTGAAGCATATGCAAAAAAAGAAGCCCCGGATTTGGTGAAAGGTGCTGCTGATCTGAACGA
Source organism: Ginsengibacter sp. (assembly GCA_039921585.1). Classification (GTDB taxonomy): domain Bacteria; phylum Bacteroidota; class Bacteroidia; order Chitinophagales; family Chitinophagaceae; genus Ginsengibacter. The sequence continues at coordinate 6,985 of JBDSBN010000365.1, forward strand.
GCTTAGAAGAGCGCGAATTACCGGTTATGTAAATGAAACATTTAACTCCTCTGGTGATTTAGTGAAGGCAGTTCTGGAGGAGCGTTTTAAAGAATTGGCTTTTGAGGGTTTCCGCATTTTCGATCTGAAGAGAAATAATTTACCTGTAGAAAGAGCAGCAACAGATGCTGAACCAGGATGGAGAACATTACCCGCGGATTCCTATAGATTTACATTCCCTATCCCTAAACAGGAAATGAACGTAAATCCAAACATGGTTCAAAACCCTGGTTATTAATAGAGAAAACTTATAGCCAATTTTAAAATAATAAAATACAAAATATTATGAAAAAATTCCATCAATTATTGTCAGTAGCCGTGTTGGTAGCATTTGCTGCCTTCTTATCCGGCTGTGACAAGACAAAACCGTACGACTTAATAACACCACCGGAGCAAGTACATTTCGTCGGGGATAGAAATCAGACCTATGCGTTAGAAGATGCGACTACCGGTACGTTTAAGCTTGTTATCGGAACTACGGATATTTCCGCTACTGATAGAACCGTAAAGTATGTGGTTACTTCACCAACCGGTGCTTTAAATGGAACACATTATACAATAGCGCCTGCGGGCACTGTTACTATTCCTGCCGGTAAGTCAACGGCAACGATCGAAATTAACGGTGATTATTCCAAATACGTTTCCGGAAGAAAGGATACATTGAAATTTACTTTGAGTGAGCCTTCAATAAAAGTTGCAGGTTTCATGAATGAGGCGAATGTAATCTTAAGAGGACCATGCTTTGATGGGGATGTGATTTTGTCCCAAATGGGAGGAGATTATGCGAATAGTTCAGATGCTGATTACCCTTTATATACCGTTAAATTAACGGGTTTGGTAGTGACTTCACCAACAACCGGAAAAGGGATGATTGCTGGTTTGTGGGATGGAGGTGCTCCAGTAGAAATCCTATTCGATTGGACAGACCCAGCTAACATTAAAGCATCTATTGCATGGCAGCATATAGGTTTCAATTATGCTCCAGGAAATCCATTTGCTATACGGACATCACCTGGACAAAAGAGCACATTCTCTATTTGTGATCAAACAATTACTCTGATAGTTGATCTGATTGTAGAAGATTACGGAGGGCCCGGATCACATGCTGGGTATGCACTTAAATACTTGATTAAAGTGGTTAGATAATACACTACTTTTCCAAAAAAAGCTGTCCAAACGGGCAGCTTTTTTTGTTTCTGATAAATCCTGATTTCTGGTGATCCATGTAGAATTAATTCCTCAAAAGGGAATGTTTTTTATTGTAAAAGACTTTCTGTCTGTAAATGGCAATAGTGTAAAAAAGGGCACAAAATTATCATAACGTATAATACTCTCTAAGTCTTAAAATATTAATATTATGCGATCAATCTGGACAGGAGCCATAGGTTTTGGCCTCGTAAATATTCCCGTAAAAATGTATAGTGCTACTGAATCAAGTTCCCTTGATTTGGATATGCTGGATAAAAAGGATCATGCACATATCAAATACCAACGGATTAATGAGAACACCGGGAAAGAAGTGGCGTGGGGAAATATTGTGAAAGGATATAAAGTAGGGGATAATTATGTGGTTTTAGATGATGCAGATTTTGAAGCAGCTGCCACAAAAAAAACAAAAATGATTGAGATTTCTGATTTTGTGAAAGAAGATGAAATTAGTAGTTTGTATTTTGATACTCCCTATTATCTGGAACCGGATAAATCCGGAACACGGCCGTATAAATTATTGCTGGATGCGTTGAAGAAAACCAAAAAAGTTGGTGTGGCCACCTATGTCATGCGCAATCGGGAATCATTAGCCATCTTAAGGCCCGAAGGAAATGTAATTGTTTTAAATAAAATTCGTTTTGAACAGGAAATTAGATGGATTGATGAACTGACTCTTCCAAAAAATACCACCGTAAAACCAACTGAATTGAAAATGGCGATCTCTCTCATAGATCAGCTTACGGAGAAATTTGATATTTCTAAATACAAAGACACTTATACCGATCAACTTTTAAAAGTGATTAAAGATAAATCCAAAGGGAAAAAAGTGAAATCGCCGGAAATGAAAGTGGTTCATAATAAATCTAAAGATCTGATGGAACAATTAAAAGCTAGTTTGGATTCTAAAAAGAAAAAAGCCTCTTAATATGGCGTTGACCAAATACAATCAAAAAAGAAATTTTAAAGAAACCTCTGAACCGGAAGGAAAGGTGAATCAATCTGTTTCGAAACTAATATTTGTAGTTCAAAGACATAAAGCTTCCCGCCTACATTATGATTTTCGTCTGGAACTGGATGGGGTTTTAAAAAGTTGGGCGGTGCCAAAAGGACCTTCCTTAAATCCTTCAGATAAACGCCTGGCCATGATGGTAGAGGATCACCCATACGATTACAAAGATTTTAAAGGAGTCATTCCTGAAGGCAATTACGGAGCCGGCATCGTAGAAATTTGGGATGAAGGAACCTATTCCGATATCGATAATTCAGACTTTGAAGAAGCACAGAAAAATGTAAAAAAAGGTTTAAATGCCGGGGATTTAAAAGTGCAGTTATATGGCAAGAAGTTGAAAGGTGAATTTGTACTCGTGAAACTTAAAAAACAAGATAAGGACGAAAATAGTTGGTTACTCATAAAGCATCGGGATGAGTATGCTACCGATGCGGATTATGATAGTGAAGAAGATACTCCAAAGAATTCTCCCATTAATAAATGGCTGGAAGAAAAGAAGTCGGGTAAAAAACAAACAGCAAAAAAAAAATCCTCCCCGTTATAGAACCCAGGCCTGTTGAAGAAATTATTTCCAAAACAAGAAAAATAGCTCATTTTATAAAACCAATGCTTGCCAAAGAAACATCAGATGTTTTTAATGACAAGGGATGGATCTTTGAAATGAAATGGGATGGTTACAGAGCAATTGCCGAAAAAAAGGGCGAAGAAGTGATTCTCTATTCACGAAACGGCTTATCCTTTAATGGCGCTTTTCCCATAGTAGCAGACCAGTTAAAGAATATACCGGGTGATGCTGTTTTGGATGGGGAGATTATTGTTTTGGATGAGAAGGGGTTGCCCAATTTTCAATATTTGCAGAATTATGCAGAAAATCAAAACAGACCTATTCAATACCAGGTGTTTGACCTTCTGGAATTATATGGTAAAGATGTAACCGGTTTGCCACTTTTGGAACGAAAAGAACTGTTGAAAAAGTACCTGCCGGAAAATGGAGTCATCCGATTTTCGGACCAGATTCTGGAAAAAGGGAAAGAGTTTTTTGAACTCACGAAGGAAAGGAATCTGGAAGGGATCATGGCAAAAAAGGCGGATTCATTATATCATCCGGGAAAAAGAACCTCAGAATGGCTTAAAATAAAACATCATAAAACGATGGAAGCCATTATTGTTGGGTTTACAGAACCCACAGGTTCCCGGAAATATTTCGGAGCATTAATTCTTGGCACTTTTAAAGAAAAAAAACTGGTTTACATAGGCCATACAGGTACAGGTTTTAATGATGCCCTTTTAAAGGAATTATACGATTTATTAAATCCTTTAACGCAAAGAAAATCTCCTTTTGATGAAAAAATAAAAACGAATTCACCAGCGACCTGGTTAAAGCCTGAAATAGTTTGCGAAGTGAAATATGCAGAAATGACAACAGACGGCAAATTGCGCCATCCTGTATTCCTACACATTCGAATGGATAAAAATAAAAAAGAAGTGACGATGGATAAAAATAAGGATGTACAAAAAAGCGATAAAAAACCTGTGTCGCAGAAAGCGGAAAAGAGTTCTTCAAAGAAATCTGTTAGCAAAAAATCAGCGCCACAAAAAAAACAATCAGCTGCTGGAAACAGTCAGGAAAAAGAAAGGCAGTATACATTTGGGAAAAGTAAAGTAACCGTCTCAAATCCGGGCAAAATCTATTTCCCGGAAGATGAGTTGACAAAAGGAGATGTCGTTGACTATTACCAATCCATGGCAAAGTATATTCTTCCTCATTTAAAGGGCCGTCCTCAGTCTTTATTAAGAAATCCGAATGGTATCCATGAAAAGGGGTTTTTTCATAAAGACGCTGCTGAAAATGTGCCCCCATATGTCAGCAAAGTAATTGTACATTCTGAATCGAATAATAAGGAAATAGATTACATCGTTTGTGATAATGCCGCTACATTAGTTTATATGAACAATCTTGGTTGTATCGAAATTAATCCCTGGCCGGCAACAGTCAAGGATCTGGAAAACCCGGATTATATGATCATCGATATCGATCCTTCGGATAAAAATACATTTGATCAGGTGGTAGAGGTTGCTCTGGTAGTAAAAGAAATTCTGGATAAAGCCGGAGCAAATTCTTTTTGTAAAACATCCGGCGCTTCAGGGTTGCATGTTTATGTTCCCACAGGGAAAAAATATAGTTTTGAACAGGTAAAGGATCTTGCATTGATCATTTCCACACTCGTACATGAGCAATTAAAGGAAATCACCACCCTGGAAAGAAGTTTGAAAAAAAGGAGTTATCAAAAGATTTATATGGATTATTTGCAAAACAGGAGAGGACAAACCCTGGCTGCGGTATACAGCCTGCGGCCAAAAGTGGGAGCAACCGTTTCGACTCCTCTTTTATGGGAAGAGGTGAAAAAAGGATTGTCACCAAAACAATTTACTGTTCATAATATTAAGGACAGAGTGGACAAAAAAGGAGATTTATTTAAAGGTGTTTTAGGTAAAGGAATTGATTTGAAAAAGTGCCTGAAAAATTTAGCTGAATAAACGTTTGAGAAAATCGGTTTTGTTTAAAGTACATAAATAGGTGTGGAATAAAAAGAATCCATGCTCCATATCTTACCAAATAAGTTTTCCGATTTTTCCGTCATTTCCGGCTAAATAAACGGATGTCCCTTTTTTAGCTTTCCGCACTACGTGGAAACTTTCAGAGCTGATGGGTTTCCAGATGTTTCCATCATCACTCGTAATATCTACTCCATTTAAACCGCAGGTAATCCAGGTTTTTTTGAAAAGATATTCTACACAGCTTCGGTACCCTAATGGAGAATCTGTTGGAAAAATCCAGGACCGGCCGCCATTATGAGTTATAATGCAATTTTTAGTGCGATCATCTTTTTTCGTAAAATCTCCTCCAACAATAATGAGGGTGTTTTTATTTTTCCTGACTTCCGCATTTTAACACCCAAAATTGAATAAATCAGCTAAGTATCTCTGTTCTTCGGTATTTAGTATTGTCTTTTTGACAGTTTTACCACTTTGCGGCAAGTTGATGGTTATTTTATGGATGTAATCTGCTATTTCAATGGCTTCTCCTGCACTAATAGTTGCTTTCTTTTCTGTTAGTTGACGCTCCAACTCTTTGTAAACTTTATATGC
>JBDSBN010000366.1:0-7283 GCA_039921585.1 Ginsengibacter sp.
GTAAAGACACCAGGTTTTTTCTTTTCTTCTAAACCATGCATCTGCAATAGATCTTTCATCTGTGCCCAACCTTCATTGGCCAGGTCATCCATTTGATTTTTATTGAGATTTTCCTGCATTAGTTAAAATATTTTTTGTACATCTTTTTTTAAATTCTTTCGGGCTTCCATCACATGCCATCTTGAAGTGCTTTCTGCCATATTTAATGTTCTCGAAATTTCTTTATGAGAATACCCTTTAAATACATGAAGTGAAAAGACCTTCTGAGTCGTTTCAGGCAGTCTTTGCATGATGTGCAGCAGCTCATCCTCTATGTCATTATCAACTCGTGTACTTAGATTTTCCGAAGATGGTTCTTCATCAATAGGGGTATGATTAATTTTAGTTTTTTGAGTACGGCTATAATCAATACAATTGTTCGTCACAATTTTCTTAGCCCATCCTTCAAAGTTTCCTTTATTTGTATCAAAGGATTTTAAATTCAAAAAGATCTTAAGAAAGCCTTCATTGATCAGACTGATTGTATCTTGTTTGTTGTATGTGTAATTTTTGCAAATTGAAAACATCAAGGCAAAGTAATGCTTGTACAACCGCTCCTGGGCTATACTGTTATTGGCGACACACGCTTTTAAGATATCGTTTAACTCGTCCTGTTTCAAGTTTTATTTAAGTTCGCAAAGTTGATGTTTAATTATAATTTAAACAGGGCCGGAATGCTAAAGTAATCTTAACAATAATTCATCCCGGCGCCCGTTTAGGAGGTTTACTTTTTTAGCGTGATCGTTTTAAACATGATTTTTTGAGGAGAAATACTATCGCGGAATGTTGCCTGCATTTTAGTATCATTTAGTGTTTTTATTTTCCAGGACAAATCTGCTCTTCCTGCAATGCCTTTAACCGTTAAAACGTCATTTGCAGCTGTTAACTTCCAGGTGCCTTTACCATAAGTAACAATGGTGCTATCACAGTTTTTATTTGGATCATCGAAGATAAAACTCTTGTCTGCCTTAAAGGAAAGAGTTGCCAATAAAGAGCATTCCTTTGTGATCGAACTGTCTACTTCCGGATTGGTGATTTTAGGAACTGTAATGGATTCCACTTTCCAGGTATGTGCTGTTAAAAGTTGTTCCTTCGCATTTAATGTAGGTTTGTTTTTATCTTTTTTGCAAGATGCAAAAACGGTCAATGAGAGGGCAGCCAATGCCAATAAATAATTTGTCTTTTTCATTTTTTGTGTATTATAATTTTTTTAAATTTTAATTGAAGCCCGCGGTGCTTTTAATCTAATACGGTTATTGAAACCAAAGTGTTGGGTATTTTTAAAACTTTTTTTATTCCGATGGAAGAAATTGAAATAAAAAAGGGTTTCAAAATCGAATGAGGTAAGTGCCGGGAAGGGACATGATATATTCAGTAGATTGTTTTCTTTATTAAATTCTGTTTAATTTCATTTCTCTTAATTCAACCTTTTATATTTTAACTCTCTGATTTCTGTTATGAAAAAAATATCCTTCCACTGTATTTATACATTGCTTTTTTCTTTTGTGCTTTTTTCCTGCAATACAAAACCTGCGATGGATACGCGTGCAGGCATGGAAAGCACGTCTTTTGCTCATCCGAAATGGAGCGCTCAGAGTAATGTATATGAAGTGAACCTGAGACAATACACAGAATCCGGCACCATCGCTGAATTCGAAAAAAGTTTGCCGAGATTAAAAGAAATGGGCGTGGAGATTTTATGGTTTATGCCTGTAACACCAATTGGTGTGGTGGACAGAAAAGAAGATGAAACTCAATTGGGAAGTTATTATGCTGTAAAAAATTATACACAGATAAATCCTGAATTTGGTACAATGGAGGATTGGAAGAAGATGGTAAAAAATGCCCGGGAAATGGGGTTTAAAGTGATCATCGATTGGGTGGCAAATCACAGCGCCCCTGATAATCCATGGATGAAATCTCATCCTGATTTTTATGCAAAAGATAGCACCGGAGCACTCATTGCTCCCTTTGACTGGACAGATGTACGTAAACTAGATTACACCAATAGGGAGCTACGCGATAGCATGATTGCGGCAATGAAATTTTGGGTAAATGAAACTGGAATTGACGGATTCAGATGTGATGTTGCAGAGGAAGTCCCTGCTGATTTCTGGAAGGAATGCATTACAGAACTTAGAAAATTAAAACACGTTTTTATGCTGGCGGAAGGTGAGTCGCCTGATTTGCATTACGTCGGATTTGATGCAACGTATACCTGGAGCATCATGCATTTAATGAAGGATGTTTATTCCGGTGAGAAATCGGTTACCTACTTTGATTCTGTTTTAAATCATCAGATTTCTGTCTATCCGAAAAATGCCTACAGACTGTTTTTTACTTCCAACCATGATGAAAATAGCTGGAACGGAACTGAATTTGAAAAGTATGGCGACGCCCATAAAGCTTTTGCTGTCTTCACTCAAACGATGTATCAAAGCATACCGTTGATTTATAATGGTCAGGAAATTCCCAATAAAAAACGATTAAAGTTTTTTGTCAGGGATCCGCTTGTGTGGGATAAATTTGAAATGGCTCCTTTTTACAGCACACTGCTGCATCTTCGAAAAAAGAATAAGGCCCTGGCAGCTGATGCTCCGTTCACAAAATTATCATCAGCAAATGATGTAGCTATATATGCCTACGTCAGACAAAAAGGAGAGGATAAAATTGCTGTGATTTTAAATTTGTCCGGGCAGCCTCAGCAATTCACGATTAAGGAAAAAGAAATTTATGGCAATGCAAAGGATGTGTTTTCAGGAAGGGAAGAAACATTGAAAGAAAACCATGTATACAGTCTGGAGCCCTGGCAGTTTTTAGTTTATGAATATTAAAAAAAGAGGTGCAAATGGATTGCATCGTTTCTATTCATTTGTTTACTTTAATTCAAAAAAATGAATATTTAAACCGGAAGAGATTTTGTTTGCATTCTTTATAACTAGCTGATTATCTGTCAGCTTATGTGGTTTGCTTGATATTTGAACGAGTTGAAATAGATCAGGAAAATGTTTATGAAGCAGTTTAAACTTCATCCAATTATTTCATTTGCCAGGCATCCGGTATATTTGAAATAACGAACTTTAATTTTAAAATATGATATGACGCCATTCACAAATGAGGTAATTCCAATAGAAAATCTTCCAAAATACGAGGAGGCGGAAACCACTCCGATTCAGAAAAAATACTGGAATGTGATGTTGCTTAAATTCCTGATTCGGTTTTTATTTCTGGGAGCAGTTGTTACAGGATTTTCTTTTATGCCGGAAATAATACCTTATAGGTGGTTTCTAATTGGTGGCTTTATTATAGTTATGACTGCACATCTGATGCTTAAAAAAATGGCCTTTCATAAAAGATGTTATGCTTTACGGGAAATGGATATTATCTATCGCCGGGGTTTGTTATCTACAATAACCACCCTGATTCCTTTTACGCGTATTCAACATGTAGCCTTGAATGAAGGCTTTATCGAACGATATTACGGACTTGCCCAATTGCAGATTTATACAGCAGGTGGTTCTTCCAGTGATTTAAAAATTTCCGGATTATTAAAAGCGGATGCCGGGAAATTGAAAGCAGCTATTATGCTTCACATTGGTAAAAGAGGAGAGGATAATCCCATAAATGAAGCTGCGGAATGAAATCACCTCCAAAAATTTCGTCCATAGATTTAAGCATTCCTCAGCGTCAGGCTCCGATGGGAATAATCGTTGAGATAATATTTGCTCTGCGAAACTCCATGAAAGCGCTTTGGGCGCTTGTCATCTATTGGATTGTGAACATTAAGAAGTTTGGATTACTTAATATTTCCCTGGGCCTTCTTGCATTATTGGTCGTGATTTCCATAGTAGGATATCTGATGTATCGGCATTTTTTATTTTATATTGATGAGGAGCATGAAGAATTTATTTTAGAAAAAGGAATTTTCAATAAAGAAAAAATTTTACTTCAATTTTCTAAAATCCAGCAGGTTAATATCAATCAATCGTTTATTCAGAGGTTCATTAATGTGTACGAAGTTGAAATTGAAACAGCAGGTAGCGCAAAAAATGAAGTGAAAATAAAAGCAGTTACAAAGCAAACCGCAGAGTATCTCCAAAAGCGACTTCTGGAGGCAAAGCCGAACCAGGTAGTATTAAATTCTGAAGACTCCACTGAACCTTCCTTGCATGAAACGGTCCTGGAAGCTCCTATAAAAATCTCCATACTTAGTTTAATAAAAATTGCACTGACAAGTGATTATATAAAAAGTCTGCTTTTGATTCTTGCTTTTTTTGCGACGATTTATAACAATCTAAAAGATATTTTCTATAAGGAAACAGAGATGGAAAATGAGTTTGTTGAGTATGTATCCAGCCTGAGTGGTTCGCAATATTTAATACTCATTATGGCAACGATTATATTACTTGTCGTTCTTTTTAATCTGCTGCGGTTTTTAATTGTTTACTTTGATTTCACCATCAGGAAAAAAGGGCAATCAATGCAATTTTCTTATGGATTATTAAATACAAAAAATACCACCATACAACTCTCGAAGGTGCAAGTAGTAAAACTTGTGACAAATTTTTTCCAACGGAAATTGAATCTGACGCGAATGTTTATTTCTCAAACGTCGAGTAATATCCATTCGGATAAAAAAGCCACCCTGCAACTTCCTGGGTTTAGTAAAGAAGAAGCGGAAAAAATCATTCAATTACTTTTTGGTGCCCAACCAATAAAGGGAATCGTCGTAAAGCCGACAATCCGAAAGGTTTTTGCATCTGTTAATAAATTTATCCTGGTACCGGTCGTAATCGCATTTGTTTTTTTCTGGATTGAAGGATCGTGGTTACCCTTTATAATCGGCTTGCCCATTTATCTTGTAATCGTCTCTGTATTGATCTATTTCAGTTATTTAAATAATCGTTTGTATGTCCATGAAAAATTTATCATTTTGAAAAGTGGCATTTGGGATATTCAGACTGAAATCATCGAGCCATATAAAATACAGGCGATCACCACCAGGCAATTTTACTGGCATGAAAAATCGAATGTAGGGCATGTGACATTACACACTGCCGGAGGCGATTTGAAATTTAAATTTGGCGATTTCGCAACCATTAAAAAGTATACAAATTATTGGCTGTACCAGGTGGAAACGTCGGAGAAGGAGTGGATGTAGGGAGCAGCCTTCGGCGTTGAATTGGCTTCGCCGTTGAATGCTTCGCGTTGAATGCTCTGCGTTGAATGCTTCGCGTTGAATGCTTCGCGTTGAACAGGCTTCCCGTTAAATGTTTTTTGTCGACTTCAGTTTTTTGAATCAACTCGGAACTCCCACCCCAAAATCACTTCACCATCCCCTTTATCTCCTGCAATTTCAACAAAGCTTCCACAGGTGTCAGCCGGTTGATATCTACCGCATCCAGAGTCTTTCTGATTTCACTGAAGGCTTCGGAGTGGGCATCAAAAATGCTTAATTGCATTTCCGGGGCAGAAAGTTGTTTTAAATTTTCCTGAATGTGTTTATTGCTTCTGGGCGTTCCTTTTTCTTCGTCAGATAAATCAACGTTTTTAGCTTCTAATTGCTTTAAAATTTCATTCGCTCTTTTAATCAGAGTTGGAGGCATTCCCGCCATTTTGGCCACGTGTATCCCAAAGCTATGGACACTTCCACCCGGAACAAGTTTTCTGAGAAAAATGATTTTATTGCCGGCTTCTTTATTGCTGACATGAAAGTTTTTTACCCGGTCAAACTTATTTTCCAACTCATTTAATTCATGGTAATGGGTGGCAAATAATGTTTTCGGCGCATGAGGTGAGTGGTGCAGGTGCTCCACAATACTCCAGGCAATGGAGATCCCATCATATGTAGAGGTTCCTCGGCCGATCTCATCCAAAAGAATCAAACTGCGCTGGGTAATATTATTGATGATACTTGCTGTTTCATTCATTTCCACCATAAACGTACTTTCGCCGCTACTCAGATTGTCACTGGCCCCAACACGGGTAAAGATTTTATCGGTCAGTGGGATATTTGCTTCCTCTGCCGGTACAAAACTGCCCATGTGTGCCATCAGAGTAATGAGCGCTGCCTGTCTTAGAATGGCACTTTTACCACTCATATTTGGACCAGTCAGAATGATGACTTGTTGCGTTTGTGGATCCAGATAAATATCATTTGCTATAAAGCTGTCGCCCGGGGGTAAATTTCTTTCAATCACCGGATGTCGGCTTGCTTTCAAATCCATTGTCAGGCCCGTATGAAGGTTAGGCTTTTTGTATTTGTATTGTAACGCATTATTTGAAAAACAAATTAGACAATCAATTACTGCAAATACATGTCCGTTCATTTGCATCGGTGCAATGTAATCCTGTAATTCATTGATCAGTTTTTCAAATATTTCTTGTTCCAATAAAAGGATTTTATCCTCCGCGCCCATGATTTTCTCTTCGTACTGTTTTAATTCAGGCGTTATATATCTTTCAGCATTAGTCAGGGTTTGCTTTCTGATCCAGTTTTCCGGTACCTTATCCTTATGTGTATTTGTCACTTCCAGGTAATAGCCAAACACATTGTTGAAACCAATTTTTAAGGAAGAAATACCCGTTCTTTCCATTTCCTCTTGTTGCAATTTTAAAAGATGTTCTTTCCCGTTTGCAACAATATCTTTTAAGTCGTCCAACTCTTCATTGATTCCAGACGCGATAATGTTTCCTTTAGCGGCGGCTATTGGTGGATTCTCAATAATCTCTTTGGCGATTTTATTGGAAATATACTTACATGGATTCAGTGAGTCTCCCAACCTTTTTAAATATTCATTTGGCGAGGCATCACAGAGAGCTTTTACCTGGTCCGCCAGCATTAATCCTTTACTGATTTGAAGCACCTCTCTTGGATTGATCTTCTTCAATGGGATTTTGCTCACCAATCTCTCTATATCCCCGGCTTGTTTAATGTACTGAGCTATTTTATTTTTATCTTCTGTATGTGTAATGAAATATTCAACAAGATTAAGCCGCTCATTAATCTTACTTTTTTCCGTTAGGGGAAGCAGCATCCAACGCTTAATTAATCTTGCTCCCATGGGTGAAACGGTATTATCCAAAACCTTTAACAGCGATTGGCTGTTTTCCGGGCCGCCTAATAATTCCAGATTCTGGATTGTAAATCTGTCCATCCAAAGGTAATCGGCTTTATCAATTCTTTGCAGGGAAGTAATATGTTGCAGATTAGGGTGCTCGGTATCTTTTAAATAATGGAGGAT
>JBDSBN010000367.1:0-3682 GCA_039921585.1 Ginsengibacter sp.
TCCGGATGAGCATCCACTTACTATAGCCGAGCAATTAAATATTATTCAACAAAATGATGAAGAAGCTATAAATAAATGGATCGATGACACTATTTCCAGTATGCCTGATAAGGTAGCTCAATATAAAAAGGGCAAAAAAAATCTGATTGGTCTTTTTGCGGGCGACATCAGAAGGAAAAGTAATGGGAAGGCGGATATGGTACACGTAAATAAATTGCTGGTCCAAAAATTAAATCAATAAAACAATTCAACCAATAAATTAAATGATGAAAAGGATATTTTATATACTGTTAGTAGCAACATTCCTGTTTTCCTGTAATAATAAGAACGGATCAGGAGAATTTACGATTCATGGAGAACTGAAAAATGCTCCGGATCAAAAAGTGTTCTTAGAACAACTTTATTTCAATCAGAGTCCGTTGCTTATTGTGGATACTGCAGAAATGAAAAATGGAAAATTTGAGCTTCGTGCATCTGCAATCGATGAAGGTTTATATCGTATTCGCTTTTCTGAAAATGCCGCTTATCTTTTTATTAATGATCAAAAGGAAACAGTTTTTGTTGCTGATGCAAATGATTCTACCCTTCATAATTCTAAGATCAATTCGCCGGCAAATGCTTCTATGGCAAATTTTATCATTAAACTGGATTCTATTCATACGCAATTAATGAGTTTGGATCAACAGTATAAAACGTATCAGGAGCAGGGGGTCGACTCGGCAGTAATGAAAGCAAGTAGCGATTTTTCATTGGCAAATAATTCATACAAGAAATTCCTTTTGTCCTACATTGATACGACCAAAAGTCCTATTGTGGCTTTGTTTGCAATGAGCTATGCGCAGGAAATTAGTCTGGATACAATTCAAAACAGATTGGCTGGCCTTGCAAAAAAATGGCCCGGGAATACCTCTATAGATCAGGTAACAAAGCAGCTGGAGCAAATAGCAACAGCACAACAGCAGGCAATGCCACAAAGTGGCGGAATTAATGCAGGGCAAATGGCGCCGGACTTTACACTTCCTGATGTAGATGGAAAACCTTTTTCATTGAGTTCTTTGCGGGGAAAATATGTTTTGATTGATTTCTGGGCAAGCTGGTGCGGACCGTGCCGGGTAGAGAATCCAAATGTAGTGGCAAGTTATGAGCGGTTCAAAGATAAAAACTTCACCATTTTGGGTGTGTCACTTGATAAGGATAAAGATGCCTGGTTAAAGGCAATTAAAGAAGATAATCTTAATTGGAAACAAGTAAGTGATTTAAAGTATTGGAATAGTGATGCGGCTGCATTATACAATGTACAGGCGATCCCATATAATGTATTGGTGGATCCACAGGGCAAGGTGATTGCAACGGAGTTGAGGGCAGATCAATTAATGAGTACTTTGCAAACAGTTCTAAAATAAAGGGAACTGTTTTACAATAACGGATATTAAAAAGCCGTGGTTTGCATTGCGAACCACGGCTTTTTTTATATTATCATGTAAATTTTAATGCTTAGATCAGACGCATTCCCTTACAAAAGCTTGTAAGCAGAAAGGGAAGTACCACCCAGAAATATTCACGTATCCAGATCAGGAATACGATTTGAATAATAAGAGATAAAACAAAAATGATCCAATATTTACGTACAGATTCAGTTGTGTCCATTTGCAGATTTTTTTTGGCAAATATAAGGATTTAAAGATTTAAAGGAAATTATTTAGATCTCTGGTGAAATTCGGTGATTTATGGAGTTGTCCTAATTGAGTTAATTAGAAATGTAGTACATCGATCTTGAAATCAATATCTAGTTTTTGTCGTTAAATGAACGTGTCTTTTAATTGATCTGACAATTGGGATGCTGAAAAAAAAATAAAAAACTTTTAAAGAATTGTTAAAAAGACTATATATTTGATAGTCGGTATTTATTACTGACTGTCGGAATATCATTTAATAACATTAAAAAAAGTTTATGAGAAAATTACTATTTTTCGGTGGGCTCTTACTTTTATTTAACAATGTGGCTTTTTCGCAATCGCGGACGGTCACGGGCAAAGTTGTTGATTCTGGGAATGAACCTATTCCATTCGCTTCTATTTTAGAGAAAGGAACATCTAAGGGGGTTTCTGCAGATGCAGACGGAAAATTCAGTCTTAACATTACCAGGAATATTTTGGTGATTTCTGCAACAGGGTATGATACAAAAGAAGTCACGGCAGGCACAGGCCAAGTGACAGTAGTACTTCAGCCCTCCTCCGCCCGTATGGATGAGGTAATTGTTTCCGGAGTTGTTGGTGCTACAGATAAAAAGAAAATGACCGTATCGGTTACCAAAGTCAGTTCGGAACAATTAAATTCTGTGCCGGCAGCTTCGTTGGCATCAGCACTTACCGGCAAGGTAGCCGGGGTAAAAGCTACCAGCGTAGGAGGATTGCCTGGTCAGGCAATGGATATTCAATTACGTGCTGATAATAATTTAAATAATGTGGGATCCGGGCCATTAATTATTGTGGACGGGGTAATTCTGGCAGGAAGTCTTGCAGATATTAACGCCGATGACGTGGAATCAATGGAAGTTGTAAAAGGTGCTGCTGCATCCGCACTCTATGGCTCACGCGCAGGAAATGGAGTAATCGCTGTAATTACCAAGCGGGGAAAAGGTGTGGGCTTAAATCAGACTCGAATTAACGTTCGAAATGAAGTGGGTTTCCAGAATTTAGCACATGAACTGGATGTGGCAAAACATCATCCGTATGATCTGGCAAGTGATTGGGAAACAGCAAAAGGAAAATATACCAAATACAAAGGCGTTACTTACCCGGCAAATTACCTGGGAGCTGGCTATGATCCTGATATTAAAGGAAACAGGCCAATTAAAGCAGATCACTTCATGGATAATCCTTATGGAGTGGTGAGAGATAATCAGGCAGAATTTTTTAAAACGGGAATCAACTATACAAATTTTGCTTCCATCGCCACCCGAACTGAAAAAAATAACCTGTATGCTTCCTTTGAAAATAATGAGCAACAAGGTATTATTAAATCAACCGACGGGTATAAAAGACAAAATTTCCGGGTAAACTTTGATCAAACTGTAACCACCTGGCTTAAATTAAGTGCCTCAAACTTGTTCATTAACCGGGAAACACAAACTCCTGGTGGAGGAGGAACCTTGTTTTATAATATAGCGCGTATGGAGCCGGATGTAAATCTGAATCAGTTAAATCCGGATGGACAACCGTACTATTTACGTGTCAATCATTTTGTAGGAGAAGTAATTAATCCATTGTACAGCTTATGGAAAGAAAAAAGAAATGAAAAAGAGAGACGCTGGCTGGGCAACTTTTCTGGTAATGTAAAATTCACTGAATGGGCAAACCTGGATTTATCTTACTCTATGGAAATAAGAAATAATCGGTACACCAGATATAACCCAAAAGACACCTGGACAAGATCCGGCGGTACAGCAGCCACTAAGGGGCAGTCTTATACGAATGGGGGCCTGTACAAATCTTCAGCAGAAGCTAATAATCAGAATACACAATTAACGCTTAATCTGTCCCAGGGTTTCGGTGATCTTTCTATTAGAGGAAGATTGTCATATCTATATGAGACAGCAGATTATGAAGATTTCAATGTTAGTTCCAGCATATTTTCTGTTAGAAACATACCGGATTTTAGCAATTTTACAAGTATAGATGCT
>JBDSBN010000368.1:0-14585 GCA_039921585.1 Ginsengibacter sp.
CAGGAAATGATTGACATCTGTGATTTTGCTGTTGGACTTTCCCGTCAGTTATATGGATTAACAATGCATAGCGAAAGACCGGGTCATCGCATGTATGAGCAATATCATCCTTTGGGAGTTGTAGGAATTATTTCTGCATTCAATTTCCCGGTTGCTGTATGGAGCTGGAACAGTATGCTCGCAATGGTTTGTGGGGATGTTTGCATCTGGAAACCATCAGAAAAAACTCCTTTATGTGCAGTTGCTTGTCAGCACATCATCGCCAAAGTTTTCAAAGAAAACAAAGTTCCGGAAGGAGTTTGTAATCTGGTAACGGGTGGGCGCGATCAGGGAGAGTGGCTCTGCGAAAATCCAAAGGTAGCTTTAGTGTCCGCCACAGGTTCTACCAGAATGGGTAAGGAAGTGAGTGCTACAGTTGGAGCAAGACTTGGAAAAAGTCTTCTGGAATTAGGAGGAAATAACGCCATCATTGTATCTCAGCATGCCGATCAAAACATTGCTTTAATCGGATCTGTATTTGGAGCTGTTGGTACTGCCGGACAACGTTGTACTACCACGCGCCGCATCATCATACATGAAGATATTTATGATCAATTTAAAAAGAAATTGGTTAACGCCTACAAGCAATTAAATATAGGCAACCCGCTAAAAGAAGAAAATCATGTAGGTCCTTTGATTGATAAAGATGCCGTTGAGAGCTACTTACATTCAATAGAGGAATGTAAAAAACAAGGAGGTAAATTTATAGTGCCCGGCGGAGTATTAACCGGCAAAGGATTCGAAAGCGGATGTTATGTAAAACCATGCATTGCCGAAGTAACGAATGAACTGGCAATTGTGCAACATGAAACGTTTGCTCCCATATTGTATCTGATGAAATACACCACTCTGGAGGAAGCAATTGCCCTTCAAAATGGTGTCCCTCAGGGTTTATCCAGTTCTATTTTCACGCTGAATTTACGGGAAGCAGAGGCATTCCTTTCAGCTGCGGGTAGTGATTGCGGAATCGCAAATGTCAACATTGGAACTAGTGGTGCTGAAATTGGAGGTGCTTTCGGAGGAGAAAAAGAAACCGGCGGGGGAAGAGAAAGTGGAAGTGACGCCTGGAAAGTATATATGCGCAGGCAAACCAATACCATCAACTATACCGATAAATTACCTCTTGCACAGGGAATTAAATTTACCGTGTAATGAGTCTTGAATATTTTTAAAAAAACTGCCTTTCGAATTTGAAAGGCAGTTTTTTTTTGATTTAAATAGTGGCCAAGTACTCTTGTCTGATCTTAATATTTTTTTTAATCTTTATTTAGAATCCTCAGGCTTAATTTCTTTACTTTTCATAGCTGTTATCACACCAAAATGGGAATTAAAAATTATGTGTAAAATTCTCATCAAATCTGCACTATTCATCCTTGAATTGTTGCCATTTTACTTATAAATCATACTGGCTTTATTTATGTATCATAACCTGTATTATTCATTAAAAAATATAAACGATGGACAAGCACTCAAAAAATCATTCTGCTGACAAAGCTCGTAAAACCAGCGGCGCTGCAGGAAAAGAACAAAAAGGCAAAATGAATCAGGGCTCTAACAAAAACAGTTCTGACCATGCCGAAGATGCCTCAAAGCCTCAAAAAAAGGAAGGTGGTATGGGCTCAAGATAAAAGAATTTAAAACCGGAATAAATTCATTTCTAATGAATGCTATTCCCTAAAGACTGCCTCGATTTAATTATTGAGACAGCCTTTTTTATTTAAGCAATACTTTGGCAAGTTTAATATCCTTTAATATGCAAACACTTCATATATTTAAGACATAAAAAAACCACCCTAAAATGAAAGCGGGTACTCACAAAAATTCTAATCAATTGATATAAGTAATCAATTGATCATTGAATCATTAAGTAACACAATTCAAAATAAAAACCGCCCTGACATTAGGGCGGTTACAAACATAAAAAATAGTCTGTTTATAATTTAAAGGCAACACCAATTCGGGCATTTGTTGAACCTATAGCACCCAGTTCCAGAAATGCACCAACATTTTCAGAGAAAAAATACTTGCCTCCGACCAAAGCTCCTAAATATATTCCGCTTGAATAACTATTCCCAAAACCGTTTCTGTGGCTACCATCTCCCCATGAGAAATTCCTATATCCTAATGTAAGTCCACCATAAATATCCACATTGTTATCATCAATGTTCAGAATTTCATTAAAATGATAATTGGCACGAGCTCCCAAATAAAAAGCAGAAAACCGACCATTTCCTGCGTTATAACTTAGGAAGTCAACATTTCCACCTACACTTATCGCATCAGTAATTCCAACTTCATAAGAAGCTCCAATAGGATTACCCCCTCTATAATAAGAATTGACACCAATACCAATGTTCAATAATTTATCTCCTTCATTAAATGCTCCATTTTGAGCAAAAGAAAATGTGTGGATTGCAACAATGGCGACTACCAGAAAAATTGCTTTTTTCATATTTGTTTTTGTTTAAAAACATTACCTCCGAAATGTTTTATTTCATTCCGAGAAAACGTTGATTAGTTTAATATTTTTTGTAAAGATCACTAAAGTGGTTTGTCAAAGAGAGATAGACTGGATTATTATTATTTAGCCTGACAATATTTCAAGCATTTTGGGTGGCAAACATAGGAAAAAGACAAATAGGAAAGAAATAAACTTCATACCTTTTTGATATCCATCTTTCGTTCTCAAGTGAGTTTATACATGTATGGTGGCTAATTTGGTATTCTTCTGAGATATTTCGGAAATTGCAGAATTGTCCCCATTAAATAATTATTTACCCCAATGATCATCCTTCCCATAAATGAAAATAACATATAATTATACATAGAATTCACGGTTTATATCCTATAATTACAAATATTTGTATCCTCTTAAATTAATGGAAAATGATAAACATTCGTAAAACATTCCTTGCCGCTTTAGTTCTTTTGGTTGGATCTCCTGTATTCACTTATGCACAGCAAGAGTCTAAAGAAATTTTAAAAACTATAGAAAAGAAGGAAACTCCAAATAACTGGCATCAGCTCGACAGAGCAGAAACCGGTTATTATGGAATTAGTTTGAATAAAGCCTATGACTTTTTGAAAGGACATAAAAGTCATCAGGTAATCGTTGCTGTTATTGATAGTGGAATAGATACTCTACATGAAGCGCTTAAACCGGTTCTTTGGAAAAATCCCGGAGAAATACCAGGTAATGGCATCGATGATGATAAAAACGGTTATGTAGATGACGTATATGGATGGAATTTTCTGGGAGGAAAAGATGGCAGAAATGTAAAAGAAGATTCTTATGAAGCTGCCCGTGTTTATTGGAAATTAAAAAACAAATTCGGTAATAATATTCCGGATACCAATGCACTGAAAGGTGTTGAAAAGGAAGAGGCCATTCTTTTTTTGAAAGCCAAAGAAAAGGTGGTAGATGAAGTTAATCCTGCAGAAACAATGATGTTAGAACGTTTATTACCTGCTCTTGAAAAAGGGGATTCAATTATTGCAAAAGATTTAGGAAAGGAAGAGTTTGACGGAAATGATCTTCTAAATTATAAACCTGTTGCTCCCGAAGCCAGAACAGCAGCAGCCATTTATAAGAGCATTCATAAAATGAATAATACAAATGACATTACCAATAAAGACATTTTGGGAAGCTTTCGTGGAGATATCAGAAAAGCCACTTCCGCCACAACACCACCTCAGGATTTCAGAAAGGATATCGTACAGGATAACTATGATGATATCAATGACAGGTATTATGGCAATCCGGATGTGATGGCAGGAACTCCTTCTCACGGTACACATGTTTCCGGAATAATCGGTGCTGAAAAAGTAAGTGATAATGGAATAAATGGTATCGCCAACAATGTAAGAATCATGACTCTACGTGCAGTACCTGACGGAGATGAGCATGATAAAGATATCGCTAATGCGATTATATATGCAGTGAATAATGGAGCAAAAATTATCAATATGAGCTTCGGAAAATCATTTTCACCACAGAAAAAATGGGTTGACGATGCTGTTAAATATGCAGCCAAACACGATGTATTATTAATACACGCTGCAGGAAACAGTTCACAGGATATTGACATAAATGACAATTTTCCAAACTCCATATTTCTTGATGGAGCTAAAGCAAAAAACTATATCTCTGTTGGAGCAAATGGAGATCCGACAAATGGCGGTTTCACGGCATCATTTACAAATTATGGTCAGAAACAAGTAGATGTTTTTGCTCCGGGAGTTAATATATACAGTTCACTTCCAGGTGGAGACAGGTATGGAAAGATGTCAGGTACAAGTATGGCAGCTCCGGTGGTTTCCGGATTAGCAGCACTAATACTGGAATATTTTCCTACTTTGAGTGCGTCGCAAATTAAAAGTGTCATTGAAAGTTCTGTAACCCCTGAAACGGAAAAAGTAACTTTACCTGGCAGCGATGGAGAATTAGTAAATCTCTCAGATATTTCCAAAAAAGGAGGCACAGTAAATGCCTATAAAGCAGTAAAATTGGCTTCCACAATGAAAGGAGAAAGAAAAATAGAAAATAAAACCCATTCAAAAGATAAAAAGAAAAAGAAATAAGAAGTTGGTCAATTGATTAACCTATTTTGAAAAATAAATTAAAAAGTTCGGCTATTCACTCAGCCGGACTTTTTAATTTCAGACCAAACCCAATTATTAAGTATTAGACATCCTTTAACATTTTTTGTCATTGGAAACCAATTATTTTTGTTTCCTAATAGAATAAATTATAATGAGGCCATTACCAAACACATTTCCGTCTTATTTTAATACCTATATAAAATTAATTCCGGAAGGTAATGTTTCAGTTGCGCTAACCAAGAATCTCTCAAAAGCAGAAGCCTTTTTCAATTTAATCAGCGAAGAGCAATCCCAATATAGTTATGCAAACGGCAAATGGACTGTAAAAGAAATTTTACAACACATTATCGACGCAGAAAGAATTTTTTGCTATCGGGCACTTTCTATTACCCGAAAAGAGCCCGCCACACTACCCTCATTTGATGAAAATAAATATGCCGCTAATTCCTTAGCCAACAATCGTTCATGGAATGATTTAACTAAAGAGTTCCAAGTGGTTCGTCAATCCTCTATTCTTCTTTTCAATTCATTTACAAATGAAAAGCTGGAATGCATTGGAAATATAAGCGATTATACAATGTCTGTGTTGGCTTTAGGATATACAATTGCCGGGCATACTGCTCATCATATTCAAATTATCAGAGAAAGATATTTGGATATTGATTTTCACTAGACCATATTTGTACCTTTAAACAAAAGAAGGTGAAGATATTCTCTGCTCCGCAAATAAAAGCCTGGGATGCATATACGATTCAGAATGAATCTATTACTTCTATAGATTTAATGGAACGTGCTGCCATAGCATGCTTTGATTGGATCACCAGACACTTTGATCATTATTCCTCTTTTACCATTTTTTGTGGCAGAGGAAATAATGGGGGTGACGGAATTGCTCTTGCCCGTTTGTTGCACGAAAAAAATTATAAAGTAAGAGTTTTCATAGCCGGTTTAAGCAAAGGATCGAATGATTTCGAAGAAAACCTGAATAGATTTCGGGAAATTAGTCAACATCTTGAATTCATAAATACGGAAGAGGCTTTTCCTTCTCTGGAAAACGATGTAGTCATTGATGCTATTTTTGGAATAGGTCTTAATAAAAAACCAGCCGGCGTTTATCCTCTTTTGATAGAGTATATCAACAAAAATGCAAAAACGGTCATCTCAATTGATGTACCCAGTGGTATGTATATTGATAATACTTCAGAGGGAAACAAAATTATTAGGTCTAATTTTACGTTAACCTTTCAAAATGAAAAACTGGCCTTTTTAATGCAGGAAAATGCTGACTATAATAAACGGAGAGAAATGCTGGATATTAAACTATCCGAACATTATGGAAAGAGTGAGGAATCTCTGTATGAGTTAATTGACAAATCTCTTATTCAAAAAATTTATTCCCCAAGAAAACCCTTCAGTCATAAGGGAAATTATGGGCATGCCTGCCTGATTGCGGGGAGTTATGGTATGATGGGGGCAGCAGTTTTAGCTGCAGAAGCCTGCCTGCGTAGCGGCGTGGGGAAACTAAGTTGTTTTATTCCAAAATGCGGTTATCAAATTCTCCAAATATCCGTTCCCGAGGCGATGTGTCAAACCTTTGGAAAGAAACATCTGGAAGATCTAACGAATGAATTCGATTTTGAAGTAATAGGCATTGGTCCAGGATTGGGCAACTTTCCAAATCAAAAGAAACTACTTAAATCGGTTTTCAAGAATTTTAAGAAACCCACAATTATTGATGCAGATGCATTGAATGTATTAAGTACAAACCCCTCTCTTTTTAAAAAGATACCTGCTGGAAGTATTTTGACACCCCATCCAAAGGAATTTGAAAGACTTTTCGGAAAAACGGTTTCAGATTTCCATACCATTGAAGTTGCTTTAGAAAAAGCTACCCTGTACAATATATATATCGTATTAAAAGGACATCATACTTTTATTGCTACTCCATCCGGGAAAGGGTATTTTAACTCCACAGGCAATCCAGGCATGGCAACAGGAGGATCCGGAGATGTACTCACAGGCATTATTACCAGCTTAATTGCCCAAAAATACAGTTCACTAGACGCTTGCATACTCGGAGTTTATTTACATGGGGTGGCTGGAGATTTGGGCTCTGAACAATTATCCGAGGAAGCACTCAAAGCCGGAGATATTGTCAATTTTTTACCGGAAGCTTTCAAACAAATTACCAATTAATCATTTATTCTAAAAGGACTTCTTGCTATCAATATTGAGTTTAATATGCATTGATTTGCAACAGTTATTGATAGAAATACATTCCTAAATTATATTATTCATATCAAAATAATATATTTTCCAGGGTATAACCCTTATTCATGCATTTTATCCTATTTTTGCCACCCAAAAAATTAAGTATAAACTGATATGAACAATTTGACTTATGTAATTCCAGCAATGGGTATTGTTGGTTTGCTTTACACTCTCGTAAAATATAAATGGGTAGAAAAGCAAGATGCAGGAAATGACAAAATGAAAGAAATCAGCAATTATATTGCGGAAGGAGCCATGTCATTTTTGAAAGCAGAGTATCGGGTAATGGGATACTTCGTTGTAATTGCTGCTCTTTTATTAGGTGTACTAGGTGCTACAAGTGAAAATAATCACTGGAGTATTGCCATCGCATTTATTATTGGTGCTCTGTTTAGTGCTATTGCCGGACTTATCGGAATGAAGGTTGCCACAAAAGCAAACGTACGCACAGCACAGGCTGCACGCACGAGTCTTTCTAAAGCATTAAATGTTTCCTTCACAGGTGGTGCAGTAATGGGATTAGGTGTAGCAGGTCTTGCTGTACTTGGCTTAGGTGGATTATACATCATCATTAAAGCCATTTTCGCTCCTGAAGCAGGTGTGGACTCTCTGGAAATGGAGCGCACCATAGAAATTTTAGTAGGTTTCAGTTTAGGTGCTGAAAGTATTGCTCTTTTTGCCCGCGTAGGTGGTGGTATATATACCAAAGCTGCAGACGTAGGTGCGGATCTCGTAGGTAAAGTAGAAGCTGGTATCCCTGAGGACGATCCAAGAAATCCTGCCACAATTGCAGATAACGTAGGTGATAACGTAGGTGACGTTGCGGGTATGGGCGCGGATCTTTTTGGTTCTTATGTGGCTACAGTTCTTGCAACAATGGTTTTAGGAAGAGAAACATTCTCAGATGACGCATTTGGCGGAATGGCTCCTATTCTTTTACCGATGTTGATTGCCTCCATTGGAATTTTATTTTCCATCGTGGGAACTTTCATGGTTAAAATATCTGATAAAGCAGGATTACATACTGCAGTTGTACAAAAAGCATTAAACCTGGGTAATTGGGGTTCGATTGTGCTTACAGCAATTGCTTCTTACTTCCTGGTAATGTGGCTTATGCCTGACACAATGGTGTTAAGAAATTATACGTTTACAAAATATGGAGTTTTCGGTGCTATCATGGTTGGTCTTGCTGTAGGTACTCTTATGAGCATCATTACAGAATATTTCACTGCTATGGGTAAACGCCCGGTTCAGTCAATTATCCGTCAATCTTCTACGGGACATGCCACAAACATTATCGGTGGTTTGGCTGTAGGGATGGAAAGTACCATGTTACCAATATTGGTTTTAGCAACCGGAATTTATACCTCTTACTTGTGTGCCGGTTTATATGGTGTGGCAATAGCAGCTGCAGGTATGATGGCCACAACTGCTATGCAATTAGCAATTGACGCTTTTGGTCCTATTGCTGATAACGCAGGTGGAATCGCTGAAATGAGTGAATTACCTAAAGAAGTTCGTGAAAAAACAGATATTTTAGATGCGGTAGGTAATACAACCGCTGCTACAGGAAAAGTATTTGCAATTGCTTCTGCTGCATTAACAGCTCTTGCCTTATTTGCTGCATTCGTAGGAATTGCAAAAATTGATGGTATAGATATTTATCGTGCAGATGTACTTGCTGGTTTGTTTGTAGGTGCAATGATTCCGTTCATATTCTCTTCTTTGGCGATTCGTGCCGTGGGAGAAGCAGCTATGGCTATGGTGGAAGAAGTACGCAGACAATTCAGAACGATTCCTGGAATTATGGAAGGTACCGGTAAACCGGATTATGCAAAATGCGTAGAAATATCAACGACAGCCTCCATTAAAAAAATGATGTTACCAGGAGCGATTGCATTGATTTCTCCGGTCATTGTCGGATTTGTTTTTGGACCTGAAGTTTTGGGCGGATTTTTAGCTGGTGCAACTGTTGCCGGTGTACTTATGGGAATCTTCCAGAATAATGCCGGTGGTGCCTGGGATAATGCGAAAAAATCATTCGAACAAGGTGCTGTCATCAACTGTGAAACATATTTTAAAGGATCTGAACCACACAAAGCATCTGTAACAGGTGATACAGTGGGTGATCCATTCAAAGACACTTCCGGACCAAGTATGAATATCTTGATTAAACTAATGTGTATTATTTCATTAGTGATCGCTCCTACTCTGGCCACGCTTCATAAAGATTCTATCAACGAAAACCGTAAATCTAAAATTGAAAATCTTCTGTTGATGGATAAATTATCCGGTAGTGAAAATTTAAACATAAACAACTGGACATTGGAGACAGCTGGTATTTCTAATGAAACTCAGGCAGAAATAGCTCAATTCATGAAAGATCTGAAGCATGATCATTTATTATCAGCTAATTCATTTTCAGTAGCTGTTCAGGATCAGGAGTTATACATTAACGGAGATAAACAATCCGCTGAAGTAACTGAAAAATATAAAAACCAAATTGAATCAATCGGTAATTTCATTATGAAAGAGTCAAATTAAGATTCGATAAACTATTATTATAAATAAAAAACCCTGGTAAATCCAGGGTTTTTTATTTATAATAACTGCGTTCAATTTATCATTTAAAGACAGAAACTCAAAGGGCAATACTAGCTCCCGTTTAGTATTCAACAATTTGATTGGAGTAAGAATTTTTAAACCTCCGGATAAGTAAAATTAATTTAACTGACCTACCAGGATATCCTTCAATTTCTTTATACCATCTGTAGCAGTTCCTTTAAGCACATGAAAATTATGATGCGCAGAAACAGGAGGTGGGTTTTTATCGATTATATATTTCGGAATATCATTTCTTAAATAATCTATTAATCCCGCTGCCGGATACACCTGCATGGAAGTTCCGGCCAAAAGAAACAAATCAGCCGTAGCCATGATTTCCGCCGCTTCAATGATATTGGGCACCTGTTCTCCAAACCAAACGATATGAGGCCGCAATTGACCTCCATCCGGTGCCTTATCGCCAATTGAGATGTTCTCCCGGATATCATATACGATACCCTGTCCAGGAATACCGGCACATTTTTCACTTCTCATTTTAAATATTTCACCATGCAGGTGTAAAACATTTTCTGCACCCGCACGCTCATGGAGATCATCCACATTCTGTGTGATGACTGTCACTTTAAAATATTTCTGTAATTCTGCAATTCCTATGTGAGCGGAATTCGGTAAAGCTTTAACCACCTCATTGCGGCGCATGTTGTAAAAATCCAATACCAGTCCCGGATCTTTTTTCCACCCTTCGGGCGATGCAACTTCATACACATCATGTCCCATCCATAATCCATCAATGTCGCGGAAGGTTTGCAATCCGCTTTCTGCACTTAGTCCGGCGCCGGTAAGCACCACCAAATGTTTTTTCATATAAATTCTTTATTCAAAAGATACCAATAATTTATCGATCCGCATATTGCGTGTTTAATAACACCCTTATTCTCCTTTACTGATCTTTAAAATGAGATCCCAGG
Organism: Ginsengibacter sp.; assembly: GCA_039921585.1. Taxonomy (GTDB): domain Bacteria; phylum Bacteroidota; class Bacteroidia; order Chitinophagales; family Chitinophagaceae; genus Ginsengibacter. The sequence goes on from JBDSBN010000368.1 coordinate 10,446, forward strand.
CTTCGGGTTCAACTTTCTGAACGGATAAACGCGAATTTTTAACCAATTCCATATCAGCAAGTTCAGGTATCCCTTTAATTGTCGCGAGACTTACCGGATGATCCAATTTTTTAATTGGTTTTAAATCCACTACTACCCAATTGGTATTGTCTGTTGTAGGATCCTGGTAAGATTCTTTAACAACCTTTGCAATACCTACAATTTCAAGCCCTTCATTACTATGATAATAAAAAACTTCATCTCCTTTTTTCATTTCACGTAAATAGTTTCTTGCGGCATAATTGCGTACACCATCCCAGAAAGTCGTTTTATCCTTTACAAAGGTATCCCAGCTATATACTGAAGGCTCAGACTTTACTAACCAATAATTCATACTTTTTTAACGCTAAAAATAAGAAATTATGAATGATTTGCCTGTAAAGAACTACCTTGTAGGGTACATTTTAAAAAAACTTCAACTTTTTAGTCTTTCCTTATTGGTATAGGCTAACTTTGAAAATTCTAATTATAGATTAAAACACCTACCCATGTTAAGCAACTTCTTCACTACAACTTTCCTATTCGGAATGCCAGGCGGCACAGAATTGCTCCTGATCCTTGTCGTTATTTTATTATTTTTTGGAGGTAAGAAAATACCAGATCTAATGCGCGGAATTGGTAAAGGTGTGAAAGAATTTAAAGATGCTAAAGAATCTTCCAATAAAGAAATTACTACGAAAGTAGATTAGCCGATAACTTTCTGTATGATATCTGATGTCATACCTTCTCTAAATCACCGCTGAGTCCACCACAATTGAATTCAGCTTTACTTGTATATAATTCCTCTATTTTCTACTGTATTGAAACGATATGAATACATGACCATATAACATTATGCGTCATTCATATATTATTTCAGATAAAAAACCGTTCATTCCTGGAAAAGGATCAGTTGAAATGATTATTAATAAATAATTAACTGACAATGCTGGTAGAGAAATCTGAACTTTTGGCAATTATCCGACGATTTACACCAGATTTTATTATGGCATTGATGTTGAACATTCACCACCGAACAAGAAATCTAGATTCATTTTCAGAATCTATTGACATAATGACAAGAGAAATAAATATATGCTAAAAAACTTTTTTTTGAATGGACCGGATGATGATATGGAATTTATGCCAATCATTCCCTTGCATGAGGATAATGACCAAAACGACGACCAGGAGATTCCTGAAGAAATACCCTTATTACCTTTAAGAAATACCGTGCTTTTTCCCGGAGTTGTCATTCCTATTACAGTAGGACGTGATAAAAGTATTAAAGCCGTTAATGAAGCTCATAAAGGAGATAAATTAATAGGGGTTGTTTCTCAAAAAGATAGTGCAGTAGAAGAACCTACTACCACGGATCTTGTGAGAACAGGAACGGTTGCCAAAATCATTAAATTGATTAAGATGCCCGATGGAGGAACAACAGTGATCATCCAGGGTAAAAGAAGATTTAATATAGAAGAAATTACCAGTGAGGAACCATTTTTTAAGGCAAAAATTACGGTACTTACTGATGAGGTTATAAAGGATGATGAGAATTTCGACGTTATGATCAGCTCTATAAAGGAGTTGTCCGGTCAAATTATTCAACTTTCTCCCAATCTTCCGGCTGAAGCCAATATTATTCTGCGAAATATCGAAAATCCTGCTTTCTTAATACATTTTGTCAGCAGTAATTTAAACACCAATGTGGTGGACAAGCAAAAATTGCTGGAAATTGATAATGTAAAGGATCGCGCAGAAATTTTGATGAATTTATTGCAAACAGAATTGCAATATGCAGAGTTGAAAAATAAAGTAACTAATAAGACAAGAGCAGAATTAGATAAGCAACAGAAAGATTATTTTCTGCAGCAGCAACTTAAGGCGATTAAAGAAGAGTTAGGAAGTGATAATGTTGCGGAGGTAAAAGAAATGCAGAAAAAGGCCGAAGCAAAAAAATGGCCTCAGGCTGCTAAAGATGCTTTTAACAAGGGCGTTGAAAAATTAGAAAGGATGCATCCTACCACGCCGGATTACTCCGTGGTATACAATCACCTTGATCTGATGCTCGAACTTCCATGGGAAGAGTATACAAAGGATTCCTATGATCTTAAGAAAGCCAAAAAGGTTTTGGATAATGATCATTATGGAATGGATAAAATAAAAGAAAGAATCATCGAATATTTGGCAGTACTAAAATTAAAGGGCGACATGAAGAGTCCGATCCTTTGTTTTGTAGGACCTCCGGGTATTGGTAAAACTTCACTAGGTAAAAGCATTGCAAATGCAATCAGCAGGAAATACACCCGGGTTAGTCTTGGTGGATTACATGATGAAAGTGAGATCAGAGGCCACCGCAAAACCTATATAGGAGCGATGCCAGGAAGAATTTTACAATCAATCCGTAAAGTAAAAACGTCCAACCCTGTAATGATCCTGGATGAAATTGATAAGGTTGGAAAAGATCATCGCGGTGATCCTTCTTCCGCGCTGTTAGAAGTACTGGATCCCGAGCAAAACAATAATTTCTACGACAATTATTTGGAATTGGAATATGATCTGAGCAAAGTACTTTTTATTGCAACAGCAAATAATTTACAGGATATTCAGCCTGCGCTTCGCGATCGGCTAGAAATAATACATCTGAGCGGATATGCTATCGAAGAAAAGATAGAAATTGCCAAGCGTCATCTTGTGCCTAAGCAGAAAGATGCGCACGGTCTAAAGAGTGTTTCTTTTAAAATAAACGATACAGCTATTGAAAAAGTAATTACAACGTATACCCGGGAAAGTGGTGTTCGTGAATTAGACAGGCAACTTGCTGCTATCATGAGAAAATTAGCAAGAGAATTCGCTGAGAATGAAAAATTAAAGAGCACTGTAAACGTTGCGGATATTCAAAAGTACCTGGGAAAACCAAAGTATAGTAATGAAATCTACAAAACCGCAAATATGCCGGGAGTATCTGTAGGCCTGGCTTACACATATGTCGGAGGGGATATTCTGTTTATAGAAACCGCTATAAGTGGAAATGGAAAAGGTGAATTAAAACTAACGGGAAATCTTGGAAATGTGATGAAAGAAAGTTCTTCTACTGCATTTAGTTACCTACAGTCCAATGCCAAAAAGTACGGGATTAATCCGGAGTACTTCTACAAAAACAACATCCATATTCATGTTCCTGAAGGGGCCACCCCAAAGGATGGACCGAGTGCAGGAATTACGATCATGACTGCCATGGCATCATCACTGACAGGTAAGAAAGTCAAACCATTTCTAGCCATGACAGGTGAGATTACATTGCGTGGGCAGGTATTACCTGTAGGAGGCATTAAAGAAAAGGTATTAGCCGCCAAAAGATCCGGAATTAAAGAGATCATTATGTGCGCTCAAAATGAAAAGGATGTAGAAGAAATAAATCCTGATTTTATTAAAGGAATGAATATTCATTATGTAAAAACAATGCAGGAAGTTCTGGACCTTGCACTTGTAAAATAGATAAAAAAATCCTGCTTCGGCATGATTTTTTTTATCTATTGTTTTTGGTCAGCTTTTGGAAAATTTGTCCAATACATTTCTAATCAATAAATCCGCTTACTAAGCGGATATTAAAGTAGAATCATTATTTTGAAAACCTTATTTTAATTCAAGGGAAAGAACAGGATCATTTTCAAGAAATCCTTCCAATAAATCCCCTACCATACACTCTCCTACTCCAGCCGGAGTACCTGTAAAAATCAGGTCACCAATATTCAAAGAGAAATAATTAGATAAGTGGGCTATAATATAATCTATAGAAAAAATCATATCCTTAGAATTCCCTTGTTGTACCGTTTCTCCATTTTTCTTGAAATGAAAATTTAAATTCTTTTTATTTAGTGCGGGCGTGATGTCTATCAGTTTACCAATAGCTGCTGAATTATCAAATGATTTTGATTTTTCCCAGGGTAATTGCTTTTCTTTTAATCTCTGCTGAATATCTCTTGCGGTAAAATCGATCCCAACTGTAATTGCATTGTAATATCCGGCAGCGTGTCTTTCCTGTATATATTTACCATTTTTGCATATGCGTACCACCAATTCTGCTTCATAGTGCAACTCGTTCGTAAATTCAGGATAGTA
>JBDSBN010000369.1:0-5765 GCA_039921585.1 Ginsengibacter sp.
TATGTGTAATGAATAAAAATTAATATTTGCAAATTGAGAGAGTTCGAAACTATCTAATAGAACTTCGTTCCGATCGTTTATCAATAAATTTTGGCCTTGCCAATTCCAATGTTCACAAGGGTTTTCTTTAGAATACTCGGTTCCATTCCAACACATTCTTCTCCCATCAATAATTGCAAGGGCAAGACCGTTTGTAAAGGAAGAAACGTTACTATAAATGGCCGGAATAATAACCTTTCCGTTTTGATCGAAAAAACCTACTTTGTCGGTTTTGGGATCTCTGAAACGAATTTTGTTTTCGCTTTCACAGTCCAGAAAATAATCCTCCAGGTATAAACTATCCCTTCCTACTTTGCGCCCATTCTTCAATAAATAATATGCTGCAAAGGAATCTTCCTTCCCATTTATTTTTTCGTAAACGGGCATGATATTTTTAAAGATTTTTTGTTGTGTCAACCAGGTAAATTTTGGCTCTATTTTTATTTCTCCACTTATATCTTTATACCCAAGTAAATTCGATTTTTCCTCTAAAAACATGAACCAATCAGAATCACGTTGAGCATTAGAAGTTAAAAAGAAGAGAGATAGAACAATCAGGAAAAAGGAAGCTTTCATGTGTAAGGAAGTGTGTAAGGGAATGGGTGTAAGTTTTTAGACGATATGTTGTTGTGGAAGTTGTTAAAGTATAGTTTATATAAATTGATTACTCCAACCTTCTCAGCATAATATTATCCATACGGTTGAATAAAAGTTCCGGTTTCATCGTTCTCCATTGTGCATAATCCATAAGGTTTACGTAATTATTCAGTCTCATTTCTAAAAAATCATGTTGTGTTGCTTCAGGCATATTTAAGCAAATGATCCATCCATTATCATCCTCTATATCTTCGTACCATTCTTCATAATAGCTATCATCGCTGCTGTGAAAATTCAGGACATTTTCTGTAATTAGGATAAATTTAGAAATGCCGTTTCTGATCAGCTCGTCAATGACTTCTCTTTTCAGCGTCATAATATCATTTTCAATAGCATCATTCCATTCCCCAATCATTTCTATAATGGCATAATTTGCTTCATAATCTGCCATTAAAATTTTCAAATAAAGAGTCCTGCTTCCAAACTCATCCCAATCAGGATGGATATAATAATTGTAAATCGTATTGGTAAATTCCATTTTATTATTTTCCACTCCATAAAAAGGGGAACGCTCATCTTCTTCCGATGCATATAAGTGTTGCCAGTTGTAATATGGTTCAATTTCCTGCATGTAAACAAAATTACGGTTTTGAAGGCAGTAATTGTGTGTTAAAATGTTAAGTATCAATACATCTTCTGATTAAAAAAAGCTTAAATAGTTGATCGTTTTTTTTGGGAATTTGTCCAGTCTGATAATTCTGGGTTTCAATTAGGACTGCAATCATTATTCATGCCGGATTCCTGTATTTTTCGTTAATTCTCTATGATCAATTTATCAGAAAATATATTTTTCTTACCGGCATCTGTAATCTTGATCATATAAATCCCTTTTACAGGTTTTGTTTTTAACGTGTAGTTTTCTACCTGTCCTTTGTATAGGATGTTCACGGATTTTCTTTCAATTAATCTGCCTTGTAAATCTGTTAGAGCTATGGTATATTTTCCTGGTTCCATTTTATCAAAACCAATTTTTACATTTCCTGTATAGACAGGATTGGGATAAACGGAGATAAACTTATTTCCAATCATTTCTCTGGAAGCCAGGACAGCGTTGCCGGTTTTTTGTTTAGAATGACCCAGTAAATACGAACTTGCCAGGTCTGAAGCATTAAAAACCTTACCCTTCGTTTCTAATTTTTTAGCGGACAAATCCTCCATATTAATTTTGTAGTAACCTTCGAATGTATTGGCGCTGCTTACAATAACCTGGTCCTCTTCGTCCACAGCGGCTCCATTTAAAGAAAAATTCGCCGGCAGGTTTTTAACCCTTCCCAAATAGGTGGTAACCCTATTACTAAGATCAATTTCAAATACATTCTGAGCTGCTGAAAATAAGATCAACTTACCGGAAACATGACCAATAATATCCCCTCCCCAACTGGTGCATCTATTTTGAATCGAAATGTCATTATTGGAAACAGCGTCGATTAACCCTCCTAAATTTGTTATAACAGTGTTTTTGCCGGTTGTAAAACTGACCACCTGACTTCCATCATTGGTGATGGCATATCCCTTGCCATCCGCACCCATTCCCATTCTTGTAATGTTAAGAGATTCATCCTGGAAGTCTTCATTCTTTACAAGTGGCTGATCAATGGTATAAAAAACAGGCGTGTTATCCGAATGGCGCAAATCGAGCCAGGATAAATGACCTGTATGCATAGAGGCAAAAAATAATTTTTCTTGCCTGTAATCATAGGCAAGAGCAGCGCTTTTTAGAAATGTTGGTGAGGGATTTACTATTTCAATTTTTTCTGAAGAAACTTTTCTGTTTTCAACAGATGGAACGGTTGGAATTACATTTATAATAATGCTTTCAACCGCTTTATTTGTAAGGGCATTTTTAAAGAGAAATTTAGTCACACCACTTTCATACAGGACATCTTCTATATCCCCGCTATTCAATTGAATCGTTCGGATATCTGTCCAGTTAAAATTTGCATTAGACTGACCGGTAATAGCAAATGCCCGATTTTTGCCTTGTGAAAATCCGGCAAGAAACAAAAATAAGAAAGTCAGGCTGAGTAAAGTTCTTTTTTGCATAACAGGATTTTTACTGAATTTATACGGAAATATTCCATTATAAATTTAAGTCAGAATCCTGAAAGTAAAAACTTATTTATAATGCTCCAAAGCCTTCTTTACGCTTTTATATTTAAGTAATAAAGATGTTGCAGAAGCCTCATCCTGGATGCCTGCCTTCTCCATTAACATCTTTACCCCACGGTTAACCACTTTAGCATTGGTTAACTGCATATTAACCATCTTGTTGTCTTCTACCCTGCCCATTTGAATCATGACGGCGGTAGAAATCATGTTTAAAACCATTTTTTGCGCAGTTCCGCTTTTCATGCGGGTGCTTCCCGTTACAAACTCTGGTCCCACAACTACTTCAATAGGGAAATCTGCTACAGCACTTATAGGAGAATTCGGATTACAAGAGATGCTTCCTGTTACAATATTCAGTTCCCGGCATTTTTCAAGAGCTCCGATCACGTAAGGTGTTGTGCCGCTACTCGCGATTCCAACTACGGCATCATTGGAGGATATATCATAAGCTTCTAAATCTTCCCAACCTTTGTCTGCATTATCTTCTGCATTCTCAATAGCATTAATCATGGCATCTTTTCCTCCGGCAATTACGCCTACTACAAGACCTTGTGGTACACCAAATGTTGGCGGACACTCACTTGCGTCAAGTATACCTAAACGCCCACTGGTACCAGCCCCTATGTAAAATAAACGACCGCCTTTTTTCATTTTTTCTGAAATTGCTACAATCAGGTTTTCTATTTGTGGCAGAGACTTTTCAACGGCATCAGCCACTTTTTGATCTTCCTTGTTAATATTGGTAATTATTTCCGAAACAGACATGTTTTCAAGGTTTCTGTAGAGCGAGGATTCTTCCGTAATTTTTGCATGCATTATTTTCAAAACTTTTTGGCAAAACTATAGCCTTAAATTCAAAATTTAAAAGAATGTTTTAAAAGTGTGCATATTGGTAATTAAAAAAGTAAATATTTAATGGGTTATTTATATAAAAAAAGAAGTTGCTTCTACAGATAAAGGATACATTTTCGGTTATTGAAAACAAGTTTTAAATTTAATTATTTCAAATTTTCCGGACTTATCCGGTTATTTGGTTCCATTCTTTTCTTGAACTAAATTACACCGCATAATAAAATGTACTCTATGAATGTTCGTTTCTTTTTCACTTTGATATTTCTATCTCTTTTTGGTGGTTTAAATGCACAAGATCTTTTAAGGAATGTAGATAAATATTCAAATGGATATCAGGAGGAGCGGGTATATATTCATTTCGACAAATCTGCTTATTCTCCAGGAGAGACTATTTGGTTTAAAGCATATTTAATGAAAGCTATTTTCCCGGAAATGGAAAGTAAAACATTGTATATCGATTTTTCAGACGAAAACGGCAATTTGCTCTCGCATAGTTCATCTCCTATAATTGAAGGATCTACATACAGTCAGTTTGAGATATCTCCCGAATATAAAGGGGAATTTCTTTACATAAAAGCATATACGAAGTGGATGCTAAATTTCGATTCTGCTTTTTTATATCATAAAGAGATTAAAATTCTGAATAAAAAGGCGATTGAATCAACTAAAAAAGAAAAGCGCAATCAACTTTCTTTTTTCCCGGAGGGAGGAAATATTATAGAAGGAATTGTCAATAAAGTTGCTTTTAAAATGAATGATCCTTTTGGTAGACCACTTTTGGGAAAGGGAGTAATACTGGATAATAAAGGGAAAATAGTCGACAGTTTGCGTGTAATGCACGATGGGATGGGCATTTTTTATCTAAAACCTGATCCGGGAGAATCTTATACGGCAAGGTGGAAATCTGAAGATGATCAGGAGCGTGTTATTCCTTTGCCTGCCGTATTAAAAAGCGGAGTGGGGATTCAAATTGGGTTTGTGGATGAAAAACGAAGTTTCAAAATTAGCTCGGCGACCTATGGAGATGATAAAGAAATTCATGTACTTGGAACAATGTATTCTCAGCAAGTATTTCAGTTCTCGAAAACATTAAAGGAAGGACATATGCAAGGGATTATCCCTACTGCCGATTTGCCCTCCGGTATTTTAACGATTACTGTTTTTGATAAAACCTGGAAACCTTTAGCGGAGCGAATTACTTATATTGATAATGAAGAGTATACCTTTCATCCGGAAATTTCTGTTCAGCATTGGGGTTTAAATAAACGGGCGAAAAATGAATTATTGATTACCGTGCCGGATGACCTGATTTCTGATCTATCCATTGCCGTAACTGATGGCGGTATAGCGGTTGATTCCAGTGAGAATATTATTTCTCATTTAAAATTAACCAGTGATTTGAAAGGGAAAATTAATAATCCATCCTATTATTTTAGGAATAATCATGACTCTACGATCAAAAATAGGGATCTACTGATGCTGACACATGGTTGGCGTAAATTTAATTGGGAAAATCTTTCCTCCGGTATTATGCCGGAGATTCTCTACCCTAAGGATACTTCATATTTGACTGTTTCAGGAAGAATATACGGGGCCACTCCTGTACAGTTAAGAGATGCGGGCAGCATTGTATTATTATTTTCTCAAAATAATCAGGGGAATAATATTGTCAGTGTACCCATAAAAAGTGACGGGACTTTTATGGATCCCAACTTAATTGTTTTTGACACTGCTAATATTTATTACCAATTACCGAAAGGAAAAGGAATCGGTGGAGCGACGGTACAATTCATGCAGGAAAGACTCCCGCCTCTTAGTAATAACATGAAGGCAACGGGAGATTTCTATAATTACAATACGGATACAACCGGTCATGCACGGCAGTTTAATTTGTCTGATATCATAAATCAGGAAGAAGCTTTTGCAAAAGCGAAAATTCTTGAAACGGTAACAATTCACCGAAAAACGAAATCACCTGTAGAATTACTGGATGAGAAATATGCTTCCGGTATGTTTCAGGGAGGAGATGGTTATCAGTTTGATTTATTAAATGATCCATTTTCTGCTTCCTCGCTCAATATCTTTTCTTACTTGCAGGGAAAAGTGGC
>JBDSBN010000370.1:0-9189 GCA_039921585.1 Ginsengibacter sp.
GCATTTATTTTAATTTTATATTCTTCTTGTTTTTAATGGGCGTGTCCTTGTACATGCTGTTTACCTACAATAAGTATCACCATACTGTTTATTCTGCGGCAGCAAATGAAGTTACCGGAAAGATTAATAAGCAGTATAATAATGTGGAATATTATTTCCACCTTAAAAGTGTGAACGATTCTTTAGTAGCTGCAAATGAAGAATTGTATAACAGGTTAAAAGAAAACTATGAGCTGCCAGACACCTTAAATAGGCTGGTAATCGATAGTCTGCTTGTAGATTCTACAAAATTACCCAGGAAGTATCTTTATATGTCTGCCAAAGTGGTAATGAATTCTGTGAGTCAGCCGAACAATTACATCCAATTACATCGTGGTATGAATCAAGGGGTAAAACCTGACCTGGGAGTAATTAATATCAATAATGCTGTGCTTGGTACCGTGATGGATGTAAGTGATAATTATTCAGTAGTGATGAGTTTGTTGCATGAGCAAAGCAATGTAAGCGGAAGATTAAAACGAAGCGGAGAAACCGGAACGGTCATTTGGGATGGAATAGATCCTCATATTCTTCTGCTAAAAGATATTTCAAAGACAGTGAAAATTAAAACGGGAGATACGGTGGTTACGAGTGGATTTAGTGATAAATTTCCTGCAGGATTATTAATTGGATATGTAAAAGACATCATCAATGATAAAACGATGAGTACTTACACCGTTCGCCTAATCCCTGGTGCAAATTTCGAAACACTGCAATATGCATATATCATCGATAATATGCAAAAAGAAGAACCGAGAGCACTTTTAAAGAAAGTAAAAAAATGAGTACTCTTGTAAAAAATATCATCCGCTTTCTTCTGTTTGTATTCGTGCAGGTATTTGTATTAAATCAAATTCCTCCATTACATCAATTAGTTACTCCCTATTTGTATTTGTTATTTATTTTGTGGCTGCCTTTTAAAATGGGGCGTCGTATGCAAATGGTATTGGCATTTGCAATAGGATTTGCACTGGATAGTTTTACAAAATCGTATGGATTGCATACTGCTCCTTGTGTATTAATTGCATATTTGCGTCCATTTTTGATTAATCTTCTTATGACAAGGGAAAGTGCGGAAAGCAACTATAATGAGCCCTCTATAAGAAGTATGGGATTCACTCCTTATTTTACGTATGTTACGGTATTAGTGTTTATTCATCATTCCGCACTCTTCTTTTTACAGGCATTGCAATCAGGCGGGTATTTTTATTTTATCATAAAAGCATTACTTTCAACTGCAGTTAGTTTAATTCTAATTCTCTTAACAGAATTAATATTTGTTCGAAAGCAGAAATTTAGGATAAATACAACTTAGTCTGGTTAAATTTGCACTTGTAAAACATCTTCCTTTACCTTTTATAAAATTACAATTGATCTGTGTTTAATCAATCCAGAAAAAATATTATTATAGCTATGGTCCTGCTAATGGGCCTGGTCGTTATTTTAAAGCTATTCAGTCTTCAGGTTTTGGATAGTAAATATTCTATTATGGCCGACGAACAGGGGAAATTTCGTAAAGTAATCTATCCTGATAGGGGGATTTTATTTGATAGAAAAGGGAAAGCTATTTTACGAAATACCATTATTTACGATTTAATGGTCACTCCTTCTAAAGTTCGGGGGATTAATATGGATACCGCGACACTTTGCAGGATATTAGAAATTGATACAGCTGAATTCAGAAAGAGATTACTTACAGGTATTATTAAGAATACCAGCATTCGCCCATCTATTTTTGAAGCTTCTCTTCCCACAGATAAAGTCGCAAGACTTAATGAAAGCATGTACAAATTTGTTCCTGCTTTTTATTTACAGGAAAGACCTGTCAGAGATTATCCGTATGATGCTGCCGGAAATATAATTGGATATCTTTCTGAAGTAAGTCCTGCTTTTTTAGAAGCACATGCTGATGAAGGATACCTGTCGGGCGATTATGCAGGAAGAACCGGACTTGAACGTAGCTACGAAAAAGTTTTAATGGGACAGCGCGGAATCGAATACTGGAAACGGGATAATAGAAACCGGCTTACAGACAGATTAGAAGACGGACGTTTCGATACAGCCGCAATTCCAGGAAGTAATTTACATATGTCACTGGATATTGATTTACAAAAACTAGGTGAATATCTGATGCAAAACAAGGTGGGTGCTGTTGTGGCTATTGATCCCAGAACGGGTGGTGTGCTTTCTATGGTGAGTAGCCCTACTTACAAACCGAGTCTTTTATCCGGTGCGGAAAGGAGAAAACATTTTGCTGAAATACTTCTTGATCCGCGATTGCCCATGTTAAACAGGTCTATTAATGCCTATTATCAACCTGGTTCTACATTTAAAACATTGCAAGCATTAGTCGCGTTACATGAAGGGGTGGTTACACCAACAACCCATTTCTTATGTACAGGAGCATTTTATGGTTGCGGCCGGCCAATGAAATGTCTTGATCCCGGTTATTTTAAATTGCAGGAAGCTATTACCTGGTCATGCAATACCTACTTTGCCAATATCATGCAGCGCGCGATTAATAATCCGAAATACGGTTCAGTGGATAGTGCCTTGAAAGTATGGGATAATTATATGTATGCTGTAGGGTTAGGACATAAACTTGGAATAGATATGCCTTCTGAAAAGGGTGGTAATATACCTACGCCGGCTACCTATAACAGGATATATGGTGAGAAGCGTTGGAATTTTTGTACATTTAAATCAGTGAGCATTGGGCAGGGAGAGGTAGATGTAACGCCGCTGCAAATGGCCAATGTGATGGCTTATATTGCCAATAAAGGCTGGTTTATAACTCCTCACATGATTGATTCGATTGACGGTGGGGATAAATATGGATTGTTAGATTCCTTTAAAATGCGTCACATCCCTATGGACATTCCGGATAGTGTATTTAATGCCGTTCATGATGGAATGCAGGGAGTAATGGACCGCGGTACCGGTTTTTCTGCCAGGGTGCCGGGTATCGTTGTTTGTGGTAAAACCGGAACTGTTGAAAATTATTATAAAGGAGTAAAACAAAGAGATCACGCATTTTTTGCCGCTTTTGCACCCAGGGATAATCCACAGATAGCCATTGCAGTTATCTGTGAAAATGCAGGATTTGGTTCTACATCAGCCGCTCCAATTGCCAGCTTGATGATTGAGCAGTATCTTAAAGATTCTATTGAGGGAAAAGAACGAAAAGCAAGAGTAGAAACCATTTCAAAAATGAATTTAATGCCAAAAAGAATTGTGGATGCAATCAAGGAGAGAGATTCTCTTCAAATGGCCCGGAGAATTGAACGCGAAAAAGCAATCCTGGAAAAAGCTAAAGATTCTGCTGTCAGGGCTGAAAAGAAAAAAGATACTCTAAAAACCTCGGCCATGCACAAACAACCAGTTGGTTCAATACCTGACCGTGGCAGGAGTAATGATTTAAAGTCTGGCAACTTAATATATGCGATACTACCGGAAGAAGTTAAAATGATTTTCCAAAACAATTCTTCTCCAAAAACCAATTAATAATTCTATGCGTGAACAGGTGGTAATATCTAAGGGAGTAGACTGGGTAACAGTTTGGTTTTATTTCATTTTCGTGAGTATCGGTTTTATCTGTATTTTTTCAGTGGAATACAGTCCGAATGAAAATATCATGGAAAACATACTTGGCATGAAGAAAAACTATTCACGCCAACTACTCTTCATTGGTCTGGGTTGTATTACAGCGGTTCTTATTTTGCTCACAGATAGTAAATTATTTACGGCTACAGCAAATATTGGTTATGCCTTTGGAATCCTGCTTATTCTGGCAACTTTTATTCTGGGAAAAAATATCAGTGGATCAAAATCCTGGATTCCTCTTGGATTCTTTAATCTTCAGCCTGTTGAAACGTTCAAAATATTTGCTTCGTTGGCATTAGCGAAGTATCTCTCCCGAACGGAAACTAATTTCCGTGACACCCGCTCTCAGTTAATCGCTGCTGCTATTGTATTGACACCTGCTGTATTTTCAATTTTACAAAATGAAACAGGTCTCGCATTAGTCTATTTTGCATTTCTAATTCCTATGTACAGAGAAGGGCTGCCACCGGTATATTTGATTGTTGGTTTTTCCTTCGGAATACTTGTCATAGCCACTATATTGGTTGAGAAAAATACGCTGGCGATGATTTTAACCGCTATTGCAATTATAGTTGCAATCGCTTTGAGAAAAGGAATTAAAAGAGACAAAGGGGTTCTCGTGGTTATCATAGCTCTTTGGGCTTTGTGTGTCAGTGTTCAAAGATTTGCCGTTCCTTATATTTTCAATAATGTGTTGAAGGTATATCAGGTAGAGCGCATCATGAATACGTTTGGAGTGGATTTTGTTCCTGAAAAGGAAATCGCTCACCTATCGCCTGAGGAAAGGAGGGAGCTGCAAAAAATAAATCAAAAAAAGAAAGCGAAAGAAAACTATAATGTAAAACAATCTAAAATTGCCATCGGATCCGGAGGTATGTGGGGGAAAGGATTTTTAAAGGGGACGCAAACACAAGGTGATTTCGTTCCCGAACAGCATACAGATTTTATTTTTACTTCGGTTGGTGAAAATTTTGGTTTCATGGGAAGTGCGCTGGTGATTCTTCTTTATGTGCTGTTTATGTTGAGAATAATATTTTTAGCAGAACGACAGCGAAGTACATTTAGCAGGGTTTACGCGTATTGTTTGGCGGCTATTTTGTTCTTTCATGTTACCATAAATGTGTATATGACGGTTGGTCTGGCTCCTGTTATTGGAATTACCCTCCCATTATTAAGTTATGGTGGTTCGTCTTTATTAACGTTCACAATTCTGATTTTTATATTGGTCCGATTGGATGCGGATCGCCATATGATTTTAAGGTAAAAAGAAACGGACAGAATAAGCTAATGAAGAAATCTTTTGAAAAGCTAAATAGAAGAATTAAAATAGAAGTTATAATCTGTCTGTCTTTATAAAAAGTATATAATCAGAGATAAAATTAAATAAATGCCAACAATTACCGCGCTTGAAGAAGGTGCATTTACAATAGACCATACAAAAAAATTTATACCTTTTAATGTGGAGTTGGATGATTTGCAACAAAGATCTAAAGGAAGTTTGTTGGTAGAAATTCAACCGTTTTTGGTAATTACTGCTAATGATATTTTGCTAATCGATACGGGGTTGGGATTTACGGGCGAAGATGGGAAACTTCAAATCCATCATAATTTATCTAAACACGGAATTAACCCCTCGGATGTAACAAAGGTGTTGGTTTCCCATCTTCATAATGACCATTCAGGTGGATTGGCTTTCCCAAATAAAAAGATCGCTGCTTTTGAAAATGCAACCTATTATATCAATAAGCAGGAATGGGAATTTGCGCAGGAAAAGGATTCTTCTTCTTATAAGGTGGAAAACTTTAAATTTCTTGAGAGGAGTAAAAACCTTCAATTAATTGAAGGGAACGGTGTGATAGATGGTTATATTCATTATGAATTAACAGGAGCTCATTGCCCTTATCACCAGGTTTTTAAAATTATAGAAGATGATCAAATCATTTTCTTTGGCGGGGATGAAGCGCCGCAACTTCAGCAGATGAAGAGCCGTTTTAAAGCTAAGTATGATTTTGATGGAGAAAAATCCATGAATCTAAGAAAACAATGGTGGAAAGAAGGAGAAGAAGAAAAATGGACTTTTCTTTTTTATCATGATATTAAATATCCAACTTATTCATTTTGATTAGGAATAGTAATTTTTCAAATAGTGGATATTATTAGGTAAACAGGGGATAGAAAAAACATATTTAAAAAAAAGGGCCTGCCCTAAAAAGAGCTGGCCGTTGCTAACCTATGAAAAACACCTAGGTACAAAAGTAAAAGAAATTTTACTTTTTCATATTTTTTTATTTAATTCTTTGTTAATGTCAAATTCTGTTGATTTGCAAGAATTTGCGAATCTTTTACCTTTTAATAATGAGCATTTACGACCCTTTTTTTCTAGCGACAAATGAGTTGCTAAAACTTTATGGAATCATGATTATTAGAAATGGAAAGTAAATGTACAAAAGTTATGAATATAAATAAATAAATTTTATATTTGACTACATTTACTAATAGGTTTTATATAAAGATTAATATTTTATCAGGAATTGCCTCTATTTCTCAGTTGTTTTATCAAGACATTTCTAAATTCCGCTTCTATAAGATATAATTTGTTTGCTCTTTCAGAGCCCAGTATTTTTTCAAACTGATTTTTATATTTTTTTCGAATATTTAATAACTTTTCGTCTCTTTCAATAACATCTCCGTTGTTATTTTTCCGAAGGTCTTTTACTTCATTTTCATATTGGTTGTAAACCGGCCAAAACTTTTGAGCCTCGGATGAAGTGAGTTCAAGTTTTTGAGTTATAAAGGCAATTTTAAGTGCCTGAATTTTTTCTGCGCCTTCCCCTCTTTTTTGTGCATTGACCATTATGAAAGAGCAAAGAGCAAACAAAAGGAGTAAATATTTTTTCATCTTGAAGTAGGTTTATTTTTTTTCGATATTTATTTTATCGAGGAATTTATTCAGAGTATTATCATCTATTAAATATTCAAACTCTGTGGGTAATTCCTCTGTGTCAATATTTTTTAGTAAAAGGTCATTGTCTGTAATGTTGCCGTTTCTTTCTAAATAATTGATGATTTCATTTTCATTTAAAGAAGCCAATCCGGCAGCTATTTGACCAGAGGTTTCATACTGTTGCGAAGCGGCCAGGTATTTTGAAATCTCATTTCCTCCTGGGCTAAAAATATACAGGCTGGTAAATAACATGATGCCGGCAATAACCGCAGCAGCCACATACTTCATCCAACTATTGATAGAAATAACCTTTGCTTTTTCTTTGGGCTTAATGCGGGTTATGATTTGATCGTTCAGGTTTTCAAAATATCCGGCCGGGACATGAAATACGTTTTTATCTTTAAGAGAATTTAAAATTGGAAAGGTTTCTTCTAACTCTTTGGCTTCATTATTATTTATTCTGGATAAAATAGAATCGCTTAATGTCTCAAAATATCCTTCCGGAATATTTGCATCTTCATCCTTAAAACTCTCTTTTGCATCTTGATTTAATTTAGAAAAAATGCAAAGCTTTTCTTCCAGGTTTTCAAAATAACCCGGAGGTACTGATTGGACATTTACTTTGGGAATACTAGCAAGCAATGAACTTATCGTCTTTAATTCATTTAATATTTCTTTATTATTTTTCATTCCTATATACAGACTAACTCTTATGCTAAAAGTTTAATTATTTATAATAAATTCTTCTATTTTTTTTGCTGCGTGATGGTAACTCGCTTTTAAAGCGCCCTCACTTGTATCTAATATCTTACTCATTTCGTGATAGGGCATCTCATCATAATATCTTAAAGAAAAAACGAGTCGTTGCTTTTCCGGCAAAGATTGAATGCCCATTTGGAGTTTCCATTCCAGTTTGTTGGCATCAAACCCTTCATCACTTTTTAATTTGTTAATTAACCCATTATCCTCATCACTAAGGGAGGTCGACTGGCGTTTTTTTTGAGCAGATAAAAAAGTAAGCGCTTCATTAGTTCCAATCCTATAAAGCCAGGTATAAAGCTGGCTATCCTCCCTGAAATTTTCCAGGCCTCGCCACACTTTGATAAACATATTTTGCAATACATCATTTGCGTCCTCATGATCTACAACCATTCGCCGTATGTGCCAATAGAGCCGTTCCTGATATTTTTTTATAATACAGGTAAAGGCGTGCTCTTTAGTTGCAGGATCTTTGAAACTTACTAATAGTTCCTGGTCATTTTGAATAGAGTTCATAGATTTAATAATCGCGACAAAAAAATCTTTTTCTTTTGACGACGTTTTTCAGGAGAAGTTTAATAGAAATAAAATTCAATTTATGGCATGCCGATCAACTCATCGATTGCTTGCAGATAAGCATTCAAAACAATTTCTTTATCATATTCCCGGATAATTTTTTTACGGGCTTGTTTTCCCATCTCATCTCTTTGACAGGGAGTGAGTAAAAACATTTTTTCCATTTTATCTGCAAGATCTTTGCCATCCTGTACTTTACAAAGTAAGCCGGTAATCTCATCATCAACAATTTCTTTACATCCGGTCGTATTGCAGGTAATAGAGGGCTTTTCCATAGAAGCGGCTTCTAATAGTATATTAGAAGTTCCTTCCCGGTAAGATGGCAGAACGATACAATCTGCTTTTGCAATATACTTCCTCACATCTTTTTTTTCACCCATGTAGTCTATAATTTCTTCATCAATCCAGTTTTGCAAATCAGCTTTTGTAATTGTATTAGATTTCAGATTTTGATTCCAAAATGGACCTATTACTCCAAAGGTGATATTTGGATACTTTGCTTTGATCCTCCTGGCTGCTTCTACAAATTCGAAAATGCCTTTATCCTTTATTAATCTGCCTATAAACAGAAATAAAAAGGAGTCATTTTTTTTAGGGTGGAAGATGGGACTGAATTTATTATAGTCAATGCCTGAACCAGGAATTCTTTCTGCAACTTCATGCCTCACAAACTTGTGCCGGATAAATAAGTCCATATCATCAAAGTTTTGAAAAAAGACTTTTGATGTTTTTTTGAGAGCCAATCGATAGATATACCGGGCAGCTGTGTAGGCAATATTTTTACTAATAAATAGAGGACCAACGCCTGTAATATTCGTAATTGTAGGAGTCTTTAAATACCGGGTAATAAAATTTCCCCAAATGGCAGGCCTAATGCTGAAGGTGAGAACAATATCCGGATTAATCTGTTTCAAAGCAGAATAAAGATTGTAAATATATTTTAAAACTTTTATTGGATGCAAATTACCAGAGCCGATGTTAATTACCCGGATTCCCGTGTTTTCTACCTGCGATACAAAACTATTCGTATGAGTTAACACATATACTTCAAAGCCTTCTTGCATCAATCTTTTCATGAGACTGTCTCTCATTGTATACGTTGAAAAAAGCCCATTCTCAATAACAGCTATTCTTTTTAATTTCTGTTCACTCATTGGCATAATTGTTTATTCCAAATTTCCAATGACAGTAAAGTCCACAAGATTTTAGCTTTTTTCTCACCGGGTATTTTGGTTTTATCCTGAAGTAATTTATGCACAAATGATTCG